>JACQPS010000385.1 GCA_016207445.1 Gemmatimonadota bacterium
CGCGGCGACGATCCGCTCGATGCGCTGCTGCACGCGTGCGCGGGCCGCGTCGGGCCGCGCCAGGTAGGTGATGAGGCTGACCAACGCGCGCGAAAGCACCCATCCCAGGCGCACTGACGGGAGGCGCAGCCGTCGTGCGCCGGTTGCGAGAGCCGGATCGGCCAGCACCACGTCCAGTATTCGCCCCGTGTCCGGCTCGAGCACCTGGAAGGCCCGGCGCATGAATCGGCGCGTGACGCGACCGCAGGCGAGCCCCGTGATGTTGAACCAGATGCGCTCCGCGGCGACATCCAGCACCGGGGCCGCGCCACCGGACACACGCTCACCCAGTCCGCCCAGACCGCTGCGAAGCACGACCCGGAAGACGTCCTGCCCGAGCGGAGTGAACGGCTCGAGCATCCCCTGCACCGCTCCGACGGAAAACAGGAGCTGGAGCGGCTCGGGGCGCATCCCCTGCGGCAGCGGGAAGAGCGAGGTAATCGGCCGCGACTGCAGCAGGTACGAGCGCCCGCCCGCGCGCGCCCACTCGATGTCCTGCGGCACGCCGAACAGCTCCGCTACACGAGCTCCGAGGCGCGCGAGCTCGAGGACGGCGTCCTCTGGCAGGGCCGGCTTCTCGGCCGGCGCCTCTGCCAGCGTGAGGGTGCCGCCAGCGGCGCTCGGCCGGATGGAAAGGGCCTTACCGCCGATCTTGCGCTCGAGCACGCGGCTCGCCACGTCGTCGACCACGTAGTGGTCCGGCTCGACCTTGCCGCCCACGAGCGCCTCGCCCAACCCCCAGGTGGCGTCGATCACCGTCTCCGTGCGCTTGCCCGTGAGCGGATTGGCCGTGAACAGCACGCCCGAGACGTCGCTCGGGACCATCTCCTGCACGACGACGGCCAGCTCCGCGCCCGCGTGGTCGATGCCATGCTGCGCCCGGTACCCGATGGCGCGCGCCGTCCACAGGCTGCTCCAGCACTGGACCACGGCCGCGAGCAACGCCCTCTCCTCCATCACATTCAGCAACGTGTCCTGCTGACCGGCGAAGGAGAGCTCCGGCAGGTCTTCGGTCGTCGCCGACGAGCGCACGGCGACGGGCGGGTGGCCCAGCGCCGCGTAGCCGGCGCGGACGGCGTCGCCTATTTCGGAGGGAAGCTGTCCGGCCGCGAAGCCCGCGCGGATCTTGGTCGTCGCCGCCGCGAGCGCACCCGGGTCGTCGGCAGGCGCGGCACGCGCGGTTCGAAGAATCGACTCCTGGAGCCGATTCGCGGCAACGAAGCGGCGGTAGGCGACCGTGGTGAGGATGAACCCCGGCGGGACGGGGAGCCCGGCGCGCACCAGGCGCGCGAGGTTCGCGCCCTTGCCACCGGCGAGCGAGAGCGGGGCTTCGGAATGCAGCGGCAGGATCATCGGCTCGGGTGGTGACGACGTTGGCGAGCTCGGCCGCCTCAGTTCTCTTTAGGCTTCAGATGCGGCTTCAGGCGCGGCTGCCAGCGCTGGTACAGGTCCGAATTCTCGAATCGACAGTCTCTCTTTCCGAATTCTTCCGGCCACTGGAGCACCGGCTCGTCGGCCAGGTAGTCAAAGTCCAGGGTGACCTCACTCCCGCCGACCAGGCAGAGCACGTCCCCGATGCGGTCCCGGGTGAGACGGTGTTCGCTCCAGAAGGCCAGGTCCGCGGGCATGTCCGGGACGTCCGCCAGATAGAGTGCGCCGTCGATCGCCACCTGCACGACCGCCTCCGCCTCGATCAGCCCGAGCGACGTTTCGAGCAGCATGATGGCGGTCAGCTCGTCGACCGTCGCTTCCAGCTTTGCGCGGGTGGGAAAGCGGAAGAGATCGACGAGCGCGTGCGCGGCCTCGTGGAAGAAGACAAAGGAGAGCGCGCCCGAGAGGGCGGCCGGGAGCTCGCCTTCCGGGACCGGCTCCTCCAGGCGCGAGAACGACTCCTCGAGCGCGCCCACCAGCTCGTGACAGAGCGTGATCTTGCGCTCCGCCGCCCGCCAGGTGGCCGTGCCCCGGCCGCACGGCACCAGCTCGAGCTGCACCGGCCGCGGCACGCGAAAAGTTCGATTGAGCCCGTCGACGGCGACGTCGAAGACGCCGTCTTCCTGGATCGCCTGCACGCGCTCGGCGTAGGCGGAGGCCGCGGGCGCCCGGTACCGCACGTGGAAGCCCGGCTCCGGCGTGCCCTTCTGCCCCGGCGTCTGGGCCGTGAGGGCGCTCGCGAGAAAGAGGGACCCGAGGCCCACGAGTGGGAGACCGCGCCGACGTCGCATCATGCACCTCCCCGCAAGAGATCACGCCTCAGCGCGCGGCCAGCTTGCGCACGCCCGTGCGCCCGGTTTCCACCACGTACACGGAGCCGTCGGCGCCGACGGCGAGGTCCTGCACGGCGTCGAATTCCGCCTCCGGCTGGCCGAAGCCGATGCGCTCGCTCACCATCCATCCAGGCCCCAAACGCAGCAGCCCCTGCGACGCCGCGCCATCGCGCACGGCCACCCAGACGCTGCCGTCGTGGGCGACGTCCACGGCGTAGACGCGCGCATGTGCACTCCACTCATAGAGGAAATCCCCGAGCGGTTCGAAGAGCTGGACGCGGCCGTTCTCACGGTCCGCCGCGTACACGCGCCCGAGCGACCCGATCGCGAGGTCGTGCACGACGTCGAACTCGCCGCGCCCCTTGCCGCGCCGCCCCCACTCGGCCAGGAACGTCCCGTCCGGCGCGAAGCGCGCGATGCGGCTGTTGCCGTAGCCATCCGCCACGTAGAAGGTGCCATCGGGCGCGACCGCCACGTCCGCCGGGCCGTCGAAGTGCCACTCGTCCCACGCGGCCACGCGCTCCTCCCCCAGCGTGAGCAGCGGCTCGCCGTCGTGCGAGAACTTGAAGACCTGATGCCGAACCACATCCGTGAGCCAGACGTTGTTCTCATGGTCCACGGTGAGTCCGCCCGGCAGGATGAAGGTGCTCGCGCCCCAGCGGGCGAGGAGCTGGCCCGTCGTGCCGTCCAGCATGAGCACCGCGGCCGCCGCCATCGGCTCGACCAGGGTCGTGTCCCAGCTACGGCCGGTGCGCCGGAACACGAAGACGTGACCGTGATCGTCCACGTCCACGCCGCTCACCTCGCCCAGCCGAAGCGAGTCCGGCAGCTCCGGCCAGTCCGCGACCATCATGTAAGACGACGCCGTCGGCGCCGCCTTCACGGCGCTGCCCCGGTCCGCGTTCTCCCCCGCGCCGCAGCCCGGGGCCGGCAAGAGGGCCAAAGCCAGGGCGAGGAGAGGCAGAGCCCGTCTGCCCAGTCCCCTGGCAATCAGGTGTGCCACGCGCAGCGGCTCCGGGAGCCGGCCGTTCACGGCGGTGCGTTCGATCACCAGCCCGGCCTCCGCCAGCGTGAGGCCCGCGCGCTGCACCCATAACCCGGCGACCTGCTCCATGGGCCCCGCTCTCCCGATCAGCCTCCACTTGCGCCGGCCGCCGCGCACTCGCGTGAGCAGCGCGCGGCGGACCGCCGCCATGTCAGGCTTGTGCCTGCTCACCACCAGGACGGCAAGGCCGCTCCGCCCGTTGAGCCCGTGAATATCCACCACGTTGAACCCTGCGAGCGCGATTCCCTCGAGCAGCACGAGCTGGAGGTGGGTCCGATCGCCCGACCCGCGGGCGAGCCGGGTGAGAACCTCCGTGGCGTTTGCGCCGTCGCGGCGGACGCGATCGAACACGACGCCTTCCAGACGCGCGGCCGAGAAGATGGCGCCGACCACGGCGACATCGCCGCGCGACTCGCGCGCGAACGGCGCGTCATCCACCGCCAGCACGTGGGCGAAGGATCGCTTCACGTCAACCGGCTCTCTGCAGCAGGCGGCGCCGTTGCCATGCGCAGATCCGTGCGCGATTTGACCTTTTCTCGATTCACGGGGTATGTTGGGCTCCCGCCGCCCGGCCGATGGTTCGTGGCGCCGACGCCCCCCAACCTGAGGACACAATTGAGTCAAGTCCAGACCGCGGACCGCGCGGCCGAATTCCACGATGACATCATCTATCCGGACTCCATTCCATTCGTTCTGGTCCACCTCGCCTGCTTTGCGGCCGTCTGGACGGGGGTGACGCTCCAGGCGGTTCTTCTCGGCCTCGCGCTGTACGTCGTGCGCATGTTCGGCGTGACCGCGGGGTTCCACCGCTACTTCTCGCACCGGTCGTACCGGACGAGCCGGGTGGGGCAGTTCCTGCTCGCGCTGCTGTGCCAGACGTCGGCGCAGCGCGGCCTGATCTGGTGGGCGGCCATGCACCGCCACCACCACAAGCACTCGGACACGGAGCTGGACGTGCACTCGCCGCGGCACCACGGCTTCCTGTACGCGCACGTCGGGTGGATCTTCGCCCGGCGCAACGACCGGCCCGACTACGACGGCGTCGCGGACCTGACGCAGTACCCGGAGCTCCGCTGGCTGGACCGCCACCCGTACCTGGTCGCGGCGGCGCTCGCGGCCGGCTGCTTCGCGCTGGCAGGGTGGCCGGGGCTCGTCGTCGCCTTCTTCTGGAGCACGGTGCTGCTCTATCACGGCACGTTCACGATCAACTCGCTCGCGCACGTGCACGGTCGGCAGCGATACCTGACGGGCGACGACTCGCGCAACAACTGGTGGCTCGCGCTGATCACGCTGGGCGAGGGGTGGCACAACAACCACCACGCGTACCAGAGCGCGGCGCGCCAGGGGTTCCGCTGGTGGGAGATCGACATCACTTACTACGGGCTGAAGGTCCTCTCGGGGCTGCGTGTGATTCACGACCTGCGGGCCCCGCCCGAGGAGCTCGTGCGCAACGAGCTGCGGCTGGGCCGCAAGGTCGTGGAGACGGTGGCGCGCGATCTGGCCGCCAGCTTCCCGATCGAGCGCATGGTGGCGCAGGTGCGCGGGGCGTGGGAGCACACGCCCACGCTGGAGGAGCTGCGTGCGCTCGCCCGGACGAAGCAGGCGCAGCTCCAGGCGCATCTCGCGGCGATGAACCTGCCCTCGCTGCCGAGCCTGGAGGAGATGCGCCGGCGGGCGCAGCAGATGTTCGCGCACGCGCCCTCGGTCTCGCTGGAGGAGATCGCCCAGCGCGCACGCGAGCTGGTGCTCGAGGCCGTGTCCGTGCGGCTGTTCGAGGACCTGCCAGCGCCGGCCTAGCGCGCCCCGGCTTGCCGGCCTGCCCCACGCATCGGCACGGCCGAACCCTCCTGCCGGCCAGGACGCATGCGGTTCGGGGCGGGGACCCCTTGCTGGCCGGCCCAGGCTGCGTTAGCTTGGTGCGCGGGCGAGAGTAATCTTCGCGGAAACCCGCCGAAGACGAAGACCAGAGGAGAGGACCTGGGCGCTTTTGTCCGGGTCCTTTTTTGCTGCGCGCCCGCGCCCGATGCGGGGGGGCCTGGCCCCGCGCTCACAGGTGACCGATGGTACGGCCTGACCGGACCCGGAGATCACCACAAACACTGGAGTGCGGTATGCGTACCACCGGTAAGGTGAAGTGGTTCAGCGACGCCAAGGGCTTCGGCTTCATCACGCCCGAGGACGGCTCGAAGGACTGCTTCGTCCACCACAGCGCCATTCAGGGCAGCGGCTTCAAGACGTTGGCCGAGGGCGAGCGGGTCGAGTTCGACGTCGTGCAGGGCCAGAAGGGCCCGGCGGCCGAGAACGTCGTGAAGATCGGCTGAGCCGACCACGAGCCTGAAAAGAAAACAGCCATCTCGAGCGTGCTCGAGATGGCTGTTTTCTTTTTCGTTCGCCGGACTCAGGCCGGCTCGACGAGCACGTTGGAGGCGGCGGCGAAGAACGGCCCGGCCGACCGCTCGATGAGCCGGAGCTCGAGCAAGCGGCTGCCATCGCCCGTCTTGCCGAGCAGGCGGACCACCTCGGCTAACCCCTCGGTGCAGTAGACGCATTCGCCAAGGCGAGGGAGCCGCGCCGCTCCGGTTTCCCACCCCGGCTTCACGGACCGGTCCACCTGCACATCGGTCGGCTTCAACCGTCTCGCGCTGTTGCTGTGGAGCATCGGGATCTCCTCAGGTCTGGGCCGGTGGTCCGCTCTTGTGCCGGTAGGTAATGCGCGCGCGCGAGAGGTCGTAGGGCGAGAGCTCGAGTGAAACGCGATCCCCGACCAGCACGCGAATCTTGAACTTGGACATCTTCCCGGCCGCATACGCCAGGACCATGTAGCCGTTGTCGAGCCGCAC
>JACQPS010000386.1 GCA_016207445.1 Gemmatimonadota bacterium
AGAAAGCTGACCGGTGACCCTGATCCCTGAAAACGAACGGTGACGAATGATCGAGTACCGGGACCTGCACAAGACCTTCGACGGCCAACCCGTCCTGCGAGGGGTCGATCTGCTCGTGCGCGAGGGCGAGACGCTCGCGCTGCTCGGCCCCTCGGGCACCGGGAAGAGCGTGCTGCTGAAGCACGCGATCGGGCTGCTCACGCCGGATCGCGGCGACGTCATCGTGGACGGCACCTCGATCGCGGCTGCCTCGGAGGCGGAGCTGCTCAAGGTGCGCCGGCGCGTGGGGTACGTGTTCCAGAATGCCGCGCTGTTCGACTCGCTGACGGTCGCGGACAACGTCTGGCTCGCCCAGGACGACGACCGCTGCCTGCGCCCGCGCGAGGACTGCTTCTGCGAGGCCGAGGAGCTGCTGCGGCGCGTCAATCTCGATGCTGCCGTGCTGCGCATGATGCCGGCGCAGCTCTCGGGCGGGATGCGCAAGCGCGTGGGCATCGCGCGCGCGATGGCGAGTCAGCCGAGCTACCTGCTGTATGACGAGCCGACGACCGGGCTCGACCCGGTGAACGCACAACACATCGACGCGCTCATTCGCGAGCTGGGGCAGGAGCTGGGCGTCACCAGCATCGTCGTGACGCACGACCTGGATACGGCGTTCGAGGTGGGAGACCGGATCGCGCTGCTGTACGAGGGCCGGATCCGCTTCTGCGGCACGCCCGACGAGATCCTGACGAGCGAGGACCCGGTGGTGCAGCAATTCGTTCGCCGCGGCCGCGTCGGCGCCGCGGCGCTGGCCTGAGGAGGGCCGGATGGAAATCCGCAACCGCAACGTTACCGCCGTGGGCCTGCTGGTCCTGGTCGGCGGCGCGCTGTTCGTCTGGGGGCTCACCTTCCTGCTGGGCAACCCGATGCTGGTACGGGGCATGACCGTGAACGTGGCGCTGGAAAACGGCGCCGGCCTCAAGCGCAGCGACCGCGTCAACCTGAACGGCGTGCAGGTCGGCACAGTGCGGGACGTGGTGCTGCGTGGGCCGCGCCAGGTGATGGTCCGGCTCCGGCTCGAGAACGATCTGCGCCTGCCGGAGGACACGCGCGTCAGCGTGCGCGGCGACGTGTTCGGCGCCCACACGGTAGAGCTGATCCCGGGATCCGGGTACACCGTGCTCGAGGAGAGCGACACGCTGCGCGGCGCGCCCACGCCGGAGCTGCCCGACCTCGTCCTCGGCTTGAGCGACCAGGCCCGCTCCGTCCTCGCGGCAGCCGACTCGCTGCTCTCGCCCAGGGCCGTGGCCGACGTGCATGCCACCGCCTCCGTGCTGCCCGCCGGCGCACAGGAGCTCCGCGGCGCCTTCGCCGAATTGCGACAGGCGGCCGCGGCGCTGCGCCGCAGCGCCGAAGCGTTCGAGGGTGCGGAAACGGGCCCCGCCATCGCGCAGGCGATCACCGAGATCGAAGGGAGCGCCCGCGCGTTCGGCGGAGCCGCCGTGGTCATGGAGCGCTCGCTCGGCTCCATGGCCTCCGTGCTCGAGAAGATCGACCGCGGGGACGGCACCCTCGGCAAACTCGTCAACGACACGACCCTCTACGGCGAGCTGCAGGCCGCGGCGCGCGAGGTCCGCGCCCTCGCTTCGGATATCCGCGAACGACCCTCGCGTTACGTCAGCATCAAGGTCTTCTGAGCGCGCCGCGGCACACGGACGCGGCGAGGGTGAGGCAGCGATGCCTCACCCTCGCCGCTTTTGTGTCCCTGGTAGCCGCGCCAAGCAGCGAGCCTTGCCTCCACAGCGCGAGCGCACGCCCGGGGGGCAGACCGCGCCTTGCCCTTTGCTCAGCCGCGGGCCGGTCTGACTCTTGCTCGACTGCCACCGGGAGTGAGCGAGGGGCGCGCGCGGTCGTATCGACCTGCCGTGCCAAAGGGACGGGGCTGGAGGATTTTGATGCTGATGGTGACGTTTGGAAGCATCACGGTCGCGCTGACGGGGTTGCTGGCGTACTACCTCTGGCGAGTGCCGGAGGGACCCGAATGCCCGGCTTGCGGTGGCCGCACACGGGCGGCCGGGCCCGCGGAAGCGAGATCCTGGCTGGGTCTCGCGCAGCGGGCGCGCTGTTCGGCCTGCGCCTGGGAGGGTGTGCAGCGCCTGGGCCAGGCGAGCCGTTTCGGCTCGATCACGCGGAGGCGCGGAGAACGCGGAGCGCCGGAGGGCAGCCGGGCATGACGGCCATGACCGAGGGGCTCCGACTGGTGCTGCTGGTTTTCGCCGTGGTCGGGTACGGCGGCGCGGGGGCGTCGCTGGCCGTCTGCCGTTACCGCGACCTGGCCGAAGGCGAACGGGATTGGGGCATGTTCGGGGTGGCGGGCATGCTGGGCGTGTTCGGCTCGCTGTGCACGGTGGTCGCGGCCGGCATTCTGGGTCTGGCCGCGTTCGGCGCGGTGATGCTATGGGCCGGCTACGTGCTCATGGCGCAGCACATGGGAACGTTCCGGATCGAGGCGGGGCGCAGGTACTGGACCGAGGAGCGTGCGGAGGAGGAGCCGCGCCGGGCGAAATGACGGCGTCCTGCGAGGGGTAGAGGACCCTACCAATTCTTCAGCTCGCCCATTCTGGATACAATCCACGGCACCGTTTCCCGCCGCATGATGGCGGCCAGGTCGCACCCCAGTTCCGCGCTGGCCACCGCCTCCGGCGCGGGCGGCGGGCGGCGGGGATCTGCGCCAGCGCCTTGCTCGGGGTAGGCGCTCGCGGCCCAGGCGAGGGCCGCGACGACCCGCGCCGAAATGACGCGCGGACGCACGAAGCGCTGCTCGAAGCGGCGGAGGCTGCCCACCTGGCGATGGCGGGTGTCGCCGGTGAGGAGCAGCGCCGCCGTCGCCAGCCGCGTGATGTCATCGCGCGCGCGCTGTGCTGCGCGCTGCAGCCGACCCGCGGCGAGCTCGCGCGCGCTGGCACGTGCGCCGGCGCTCACCCACTCGAGCAGGCAGCCCGCGCAGAAGCAGGCGTCGGCGGGGGTGAAGGGAAGCGGCGGCAGCGGATTCGAGTCCGGCCAGAGGGGGACGCCGTCCGCTAGCGCATCCACGAGCATGGGTGTGTGCCGGCCCTGGCGCAGGTCCGCCGAAGCGACGGTCCAGGCTTCCACGCGCACGCCGGTGCGGCGCGCGAC
>JACQPS010000376.1 GCA_016207445.1 Gemmatimonadota bacterium
CGGATGCGCTGGAGGGGAATGCCGCGATTCAAGAAAGCCTTCACTACCCGGAGTTCCATTAACTCCACGAACGAGAGTGCGCGCACCTCGTCAATCACTGGGAGATCCGTCGCGATCAGAGGAGATTGCATCCGGCGAAGCCTCCCGCGCTGTCGAGATTCCAGCCAGAAGGTGTACCCATGCACCCAGCGGCGTAGGCGGGCAGAGCTGACGCCGAGCAGTCGCGCTGCGTCACTCAGATTGTAATATCCGACGCCGAGAGGCAGTGGCTTGGGAAGGATCATTGGCTCCTCTAGCTGAAGGGCCTTGTACGGTTAGCACGGGATGCTGAGCCTCGCAAGGTTCCGGCCGGGTTATCCGTGATTGCGCTGTCTCCGCGACCGCCACATGCCGCTGCGACACGCCCCGCAGAATATGCTCAGAGCGGCTGGTACAGAGGGATGCGCATGTGCTGCGCCGCCAGTGACATGCGCTCGTCGAACGTGGCCAGCTGCACGCGCACGCCCTGCGCCCGGAGAAATTCGATCGAGGCGAGGTGGAGCGCGTCAAGCGTGCGGACGGCCGTCGGGAACGGCTCGAGGGCGCGCGTGAGCACCTCCGGGATCATTTCGAGGAAGGCAACGCGGCCGAGCAGTGCGCGCGTCGGCTCGGTGTGCGAGCGAGACAGCGCGCGGGCATGGATTCGTGCCCACAGCTCGAATTCCAGGAGGCGGCTCGCGACCAGAGGCTCCTGCCACAGCGCCGCCGAGGGTTGGCGGTCTTCCGCCAGGAGCTGGGCGAGGGCCACCGAGGTGTCCAGGTAGATCACCGCTCGCTTCGGTCGGCCTCCAGCTCGCGCAGCAGCTCGGACAGCGGCGCGACGGGCGAGCGCGGCGGCGCTCCCGCCTGCGGCAGCACGGGAGGCTTCAGCCACCCCTGTCGCACGGCATTCGCCAGCAGCGCGTCCGAGCCGAGCTCCGCACGGCCCGCCTCGGGCGGCACCAGCTCGGCCACCACGCGGTCGCGGTCCGTCACCAGGATCCGCTCGCCGTTCTGAGCCAGCCGCACGTACTCGCTGAGCTTGTTCTTCAGGACCTTCAGCCCGACCACCCGCATGCCCTCATGGTAGCTTCTGGAAGCTACCTCGGCAAGAGCGGCAGCGAGTGCGCGCGATGGGCGAGGCCGCGCGCGCGCTCCGCGTGCTGCGCGGTGAACGGTTCAGGCCCGGCCGAACTGCTTGCGCAGCTCCTGCTTCGCGCGCTCCAGCACGCGCCGCTGCCTGGCGCCGAGGTTCCGGCCCGCGCGATTGATGTAGAAGTTGAGCATGGACATCGCGGATTGGTAGGGCGTGCCTTTGCGGCGCTGGCTGCGCTCGGCGGATCTCTTGAGCGAAGCGGCGATCCGCCGTGGGTCCGTCCAGGTGAAGACGTCGCGCTCGAGGTCGAGCGCGTTGCTGCGCCGTGTGACCTCGTGCGACCAGTAGCGACGCGGCTGTACCTCGGGCTTGCGGGGCATCCTTACTAGCTCTCCCGATGAACGCGCTCGGCCAGCAGTGCGAGAATGCGCAGCGCGGCCCGCAACGTCCTCGCCTGCGGGTCGAAATCCGGGTTGTACGCTCCGTTGTGACGGCAAAACGGGGGCCGGCCAGGCTACGCCCCGCCCACCACGACGCGCCAGTTGAAGCCGGTGGTGCCGAGCGCGAACATGAGCCGGATCCACATCGGGAGCAGCATCTCGGTGCCGCGCGCAGTGGTGATGTCGCCCAGGTCCAGGATGTTCTCGCGCTTCCAGCCGAACCATTCCCCGAGCCAGTGCGCGACGCGCGCCTTCGCGTCCGGGTCGTTCCCGCTCAGGAAGAGGTTGTGGTCGCCGGGCACGAGTCCGGGATTCACCATGACGTTGCAGTTCACGGTGTTCAGCGTTTTCATGACCCTCGCCTCCGGGAACGCGCGCTGGATCTGCTCGCCCAGCGAGTCCGTGTTGCACACCGTGAGCGTGGGCGGCATTCCCTGCGAGAAGTCGAGGGGGTTCGCCACGTCGATCAGAATCTTCCCGCTGAGATGGTCGCGGCCGGCGAGCTCGAGCGCCCGGAGCGAGGCGGCGCCCGCGGTGCAGTTGAAGACGACGTCGCCGAAGGCGCTCGCGTCGGCGAAGCTGCCCTCGGAGGCGCGCTCGCCCGCGCCGGCGACCCACGCGCGTGCGCCCTGGTGGCCGCGGGTGCGCGAGCCCATGCGCACGTCGTGGCCGCGCTGCACGAGGCTCGTGCCGAGCGTGCGGCCGACCATGCCGGTACCGAGCACGCCGATCTTCATTGCATCCTCCTTTGAGCGCAGCTCGGACCGGGCCGCGCGCAAGCGTCGCGGAGCCGGCGGCCGGGCCCGTCGTACTAGAGAATCGCCGCATGAACCGTTACCGGCGACCCCTCCGCGATGAACGCCGATCGAGGGGGCACGCCGAGGGGCTGGGCGAACCGTGCGCCGTACAGCGAAGCCACATCACAGTCCAGAGCCGCCTCCTGGGCGTCCCACACGCGCCAGGGCGGGTGCTCGACCCGGTATTCGCTGCAACGTCCGTCCCGCCGGGCCGTGTATCCCCAGTAGTGCTCGGCGATGAATTCCGCCTCGGAACCTCGGGCGAGCGCATGCGGTGCGCCGACGCTGGTGGCGCGGATCGAGTGCCAGCGGCCCTGGTGATAGCAGCCGTACTCCGCAGCGCCGCCCGTCCGGAGCGTATCGTTCTCCCGCTCGAGGCGGTGGCGCATGGGCATGGCCACGTACGGCTCCTGGTAACGCAGGCGAGCCACGGCGGCAATCGCCTTTCTCGGCACGATCTCCTTGAGGAACACCACACCCCGCCGCCAGCCCTCGGGGCCGCGCCGCCGGACGTAGAATCGCAGGTTGATCTCCTCGAAGTTGCGATGAAACGGCACGGGCACGCGCAGCACGCGCGTGCGCAGGAAGAGGAAGCCCACGACGCTCACGTACGCGATCCCGTTCCAGGTGTCCAGCTCGGTGCCGCGTGGCACGTAGGGGCGAAGCAGCTCCGGCTCGACGGAGAAGTTGAGCATGAGCAGGTAGCGCCATTCGGCGGTGAGAAAGATCGTCATGGGGCGATGCGCTGCCTGCTCATCAGTGCCGCCGCCGGCTCGCGCATCGCACTCACGCCCCTGCCACGGGCATCGAACGCGCCGCGGCGGCGTCGGAGGCGGCGAGGTCGCGGGCGACGGCGTCGAACTCCGCCACGAGCGCGGCGCGCTGCGCGGCCAGCCGGTCGCGCTGGCGGGGATGCAGCAGCACGCGCAGGAAGAGGCGGGCATCCTCCTGCGCACGCCTCCAGCGTCCGGTCCACGCGAGCGCCACCAGACCGAGCACCGGCAGGACGGGTGCGGCCACGCCGACGCCGGGGGTGCCAGCGAAATCCCAGGCGACCCAGAGCCAGAAGGCGTAGACCAGCGGGGTGGCGAGCACCGCCGTCACGAGCTTGTAGGTGGCCACCGCCTCGTAGTCGAGCCGCACCAGCGTGAGCGCGAGCCGCGGGAGCCTGTAGACGGGGTACCAGAGCGCGCCGCCGAGGACGCCGAGCGGGAATCCGAGCCCCAGCACGAGCCCCTGGCGGGTGATGAAGCGGGCGACGCGGAGCGCGCCGTAACGCGGCGGCACGTCGGCGTCTCCGGCGCCGAGCAGCGCGAGGCGGCGGCGGTAGCGGCGCACGGCGCGGGCGAGGCGGGTGTGCCGCTCCGGCTCGTTGGCGCGCAGCCAGGCGAGGCCGCGGGCGAACTCACGCATCCGGGGGAGCCGCTCGGCCAGGCCCTCGCGTGCGCGCCAGTCCACCCATCCTTTCTCGCGCACGTACAGCCGCTCGGCCGCCTCGATCAGCTCGCGGTCCTCGCTTTCAGCGAA
>JACQPS010000040.1 GCA_016207445.1 Gemmatimonadota bacterium
GAACCTGGGCATGAGTCTCTGCTCGCGCAGTCGTTCGGCGGCAACATAGAAGGCCGGCAAGACGCACCCGAGGGCGGGCGACGCGCGCATTCCAGCGCTGGCCCTCGGCAGGCGTACCGACGCCGGGCCTCGGCGGGGTGGTCTCCCTCCGCGACCGCCTTCGCTCGCTGCTTCCTCAGTTGGCCTCCGGCACCTCGCCGGCGGCTCGCTCCGCTAAAACCAGGGTCGCTCCGGGAGATCCACCCCGCCTTCGGCCCTCCCGGTGCCGCGACCGACGCGTCGCTCGGCTAGTGCCGCTTGAAGAACTGCACCGCGCGCTCGTGCCGCTTGGCAGCCGCGAGCGTCTTGAACGTGCCCAGATTGCGGCGCCTGCCCGTGCGTGGATTCTTCTTGCGCGAGTAGAGGCGGTACTCTCCGCTCTTGAGCTTCCGAATCATGGCGGCCTCCTCACTCTCGAACTTTGCAACTCGCCGGCCAGTCGAACGGTCGGGTTCGCGAGAAGGGCTGAAGGCGGGATTGTCCCCCGGAGCGACCCTGGTTTTAGCGGAGCGAGCCGCCGGTGACTTTCCGGAGCGCGAGGAAGATTGCAGCGAGCGCAGGCGGTCGCGAAGGGGGACAACCCGCCGAGGCCCGTCGTGCAAGAGCCAAGGGGACAATCCGCCGAGGCCCGACGTGAGCTCACTCGGGGACAACCCGCCGAGGCCCGTCGTGGAAGAGCCAAAGGGACAATCCGCCGAGGCCCGTCGTGAAGGGCCCGCAGCGCTGCCTACGGCTTGAGGCGCTGAATGACCGCCTCGGCGAAGGCGTACGTGGTGGCCGTGCCACCCAGGTCGCGCGTCAGGGTCTCGCCCGCGCGCACGGTGTCCTCCAGTGCGCGGCGGATGCGGGCGCCGGCGTCGCCCTGGCCGATGTGATCGAGCAGCATGCACGCGGCCAGGATCGTGGCGATCGGGTTCGCGACGTTCTGGTCCGCGATGTCGGGTGCGGACCCGTGCACGGGCTCGAAGATGGCGGCGTCCCGGCCGATGTTGCCGCCCGGCGCCACGCCCAGCCCGCCGATGAGCCCCGCCATCTCATCGCTCAGGATGTCGCCGAACATGTTCTCGGTGACGATGACGTCGAACTGGTAGGGGTCGAGCACGAGCTGCATGGCCGTGTTGTCGATGATCTTGTCCGCGAACTCGAGCCGCCCGCGGTACTCGGCCGCGATCTCGCGCCCCACGTCCAGGAAGAGTCCCTGCGTGAACTTCAGGATGTTGGCCTTGTGGGCGAGCGTGACCTTGCGCCGCTGGTTCCGGATCGCGTACTCGAAGGCGTAGCGGACGATGCGCTCGGCGCCGTAGCGGGTCACGATCATGACCGATTCGGCCGCCGCCTTCGGATCGTCGCCCATGCCGATGTAGTGCTCGATGCCGACGTACAGCCCCTCGGTGTTCTCGCGGATCAGCACCAGATCGATGTCCTGGTAGCGCGCGGTCGGGATCAACGTGCGTACCGGCCGCACGTTGGCGTACAGATCGAATTCCTTCCGGAGCGCAACGTTGACCGAGCGGAACCCGGTGCCCACGGGCGTCGTGAGTGGCCCCTTGAGCGCGACGCGCGTACGCCGGATCGACTCCAGAGTCGGCTCCGGCAGCGGTGTCCGGTCGCTCTCGAGCGCGGTGAGCCCCGCCACCTGCCGGTCCCACTCGATGGCGGCGCCGGCCGCCTCGAGCACCCGCAGGGCCGCCGAGGTGACGGCCGGGCCGATGCCGTCGCCGGGTTTGAGCGTCACCTCCTTCGCCGCCTTCGCTTCGATGCCTATCCCTATCCCTATCCCGTTCCCTATCCCGATCCCTATCCCGATCCCGATCCCGATCCTACTCCGGCACGTACTTCGGGTTGTAGCGGTACTCGGCGTACTCCTCGCCCCAGGCGACGAGCTCGTCGAGCCGCGAGGGCTGTGCGGTACCCTCGCGCAGCGCGTGCCCCAGGATGTTGAGGCTGCGCCGCCAGAGGATGTCGCTGAGCGTGTCGCGCCGCAACTGCGCGCGCGCCACCTCCTCGCCTGCGGGCGTGATGATGATCACGCGCACGGCGGCCACGCCGCCGTAGGCCTCGAACAGCTCGCGCGTGCCGGGCGAGAAGAGGTGCACGTAGGGGCCGACGCGGGCCCAGAGCGAGCCGCCGCGCCGCAGTTGACCGGGCGGCTGCCGAAACCGGACCTCGACCACGTTCCCGCTCAGCGCGACGCTGTCGGGCTCACCCTGGCGCTCGAAGTACCGGCGGGCTTCCGCGGACGTGGGCAGGCCGGCTTGCTCCCGTCCCGGCAGGTCGCAACCGGCCACAAGCAGCGGCAGCGAGAGCACCAGCCAGCGCAGGGCGGCTCTCATGGGAAGAGCGCGCGGGCGAGGGCGCGCGCGGCGCCGGCGGTCGCCTCCGGGCCGGCGGGCGCGACGTCGCCCCCGACGACGCCGAACCAGAGCACCGCGCCGTCGAACGTATCGACGACGGCCGCCGCCAGCTCGACTCGCGTACCGGTCCCGGCGGCGACTGTGCCGGCGGCGACCGGCAGGATGGCGTAGCGCGCGTTGACGATCGCGCCCAGGCGGCGCAGGTCGCCGTAGAGCGGATCGCCGATTCGCTTCACTGCCGCACGGCCGAAGCTGCCGACCGCGAGCTCGCGCAGCCGGATCTCCAGCGCGGGCGAGCGGGCCAGGATGCGGTCCAGCTCGGCCGGGAAGACCCAGCGCACGCGCGGCGCACGCTCGCCGAGCCAGAAGGCGATCTCGGCGTCCAGCTCCGCCAGCGGCGC
Source organism: Gemmatimonadota bacterium (assembly GCA_016207445.1). Classification (GTDB taxonomy): domain Bacteria; phylum Gemmatimonadota; class Gemmatimonadetes; order Longimicrobiales; family RSA9; genus JACQPS01. The sequence continues at coordinate 2,795 of JACQPS010000040.1, forward strand.
GCCGCCGCCGGGCTGCACCGGCAGCACCATCACCGTTTGGCCGGTGAGGTCGGGCGCTGGCGCCTTCGGGTCCTCGGCGGCCGGTGGGGCGTGCGCCCCGCCGCAGGCCAGGAGGAAGAGGAGCAGCCCAGCCGGAAGGACGCGGCGACGTGTCTCGCTCAATGCAGCAGATGCCCCCCGTCCACCGGCACCACGGCCCCGGTCACGTGCCGCGACAGCTCGGAGCAGAGGAAGACGACGACGTGCGCCACATCCTGCGGGTCGCCCAGCCGTCCCAGCGCACTCCGCTCCCGTGCCCGATCCAGGACGTCGGCGGGAACCTGATCCGTGAGCCGCGTGGTCCGGATGTAGCCCGGTGCCACCGCGTTCACGTTGACGTTGGAGGGACCCAGCTCGATCGCGGCCGACCGGGTCAGCCCGATCAACCCGGCCTTGGACGCCGCGTAATTCGCCAGCCCGAACTCGCTCTTCAGGCCGTGCACCGAGCTGATGTTCACGATCTTGCCGTACTGCTGCGCGCGCAGGATGGGCGCGACCGCGCGGATCAGGTGGAACGCGCCCGTCAAATTCGTGTCCAGCACCTCCTGCCACTGCTCGTCCGTCATGCGCCAGAGCGCGCGGTCGCGCGCGATGCCGGCATTGTTCACCAGAATGTGCAGCTGCCCCAGCGTCTCTTTCGCCTCCTGCACGAACCGGTCGACCGCCGCCGCGTCCCGCACGTCGCAGGAACGACACAGCACCGCCACCTCGAGCTGCCGCAGCTCGGCCGCCGTACGCTCCGCCTCCTCCTCCACCCGCCCGTCCCCGTAATCGAGGTAGTTGAACGCGATGTGCACGCCGTTCCGCGCCAGCGCCAGCGCGACCGCCCGCCCGATCCCCGTCGCGCCCCCCGTCACCACGGCGCACCGGCCCCGCAGGTCGGAGTAGGCGCGCGCCGGCTGCGGCTGCGACTCCTCGACCACCTGGGCGAGCAGCTCTTCCAGGATCTCGACCTCGTCGACCAGATGCGGCTCGGTCGACGCAGTCGGCGGGCCCGGAGCCGTTGCGTCCGCCCGGGGCTCGCCCCCGGAATCCGTCACCGGACCCTGCCTCCCGGCATGCTCGCCCTCCCTATGCGATGGACCGGCAAGGACA
>JACQPS010000051.1 GCA_016207445.1 Gemmatimonadota bacterium
GCATAGCCCGCCGACTCGAGGTGCGTCTGCAGCGCCTCGGCCTGCGTACGGCTGTCTTCGACCACCAGGATGTTAGCCGTCATCGCTGCTTCTTCCCTGAACCAGCTCGACGATGGCGGGCCCGAGTTGCTCCAGCGGCAGCACCTCGTTCGCGCAGCCGTTCTGCACCACCTCGCGGTTCATGCCATACACGACCGAGGTGGCCTCGTCCTGCGCGAGGACCCACCCGCCGCGGTCCTTGATGGATCTCGCTCCGTCGGCCCCGTCGCGGCCCATGCCCGTCAAGACCACCGCGAGCACTTCGGCGCCGTACGCCGACACCGCGGCCGCGAACAGGAAATCCGCCGACGGCCGGTGACCGCCCACGGGATCCGCGTCACTCAGGCGGGCGCGGCCATCGCGCGCCAGGCCCAGGTGCCGGTTGTCGGGGGCGAGATAGACCGTGCGCGCTGCGAGCGGTCCATCGTCCTCGGCGACCTTGACCCGCAGGTTGCAGCTCGCCGCGAGCCACTCTGCCAGCCCATGGATGAAGCCCGCCGCGATGTGCTGCACTACGAGCACGGGTAGCGTGAAATCCCGGGGCAAAGCGCCCAGGAGCTGCTGGAGTGCGGCGGGTCCGCCCGTCGACGCGGCGATCAGCACGATCTTGATCGTGCCGGGCGGCGGGCGGCGGCCCGTCGGCGGGCGCCGCGGCCGGGGCGCGGGCTGCGCCCAGCGGCGCACGACCTTGACCTCGGCCATGGCCTTGACCATCTGCAGGAAGCGCTCGCGCCGGCCATCGAACGCAGGCGATCGGGGGTCTTGCGGCTTCTCGAGCAACATGAGCGCACCCGCGCGGATGGCATCGAACGAGCGCTGCACGTCCGGCTTGCTCGTGCTCGCCGAGACCACCACGACGGGCGTGGGCCTGCGCACCATGATCTCCTTCGTGGCCTCGAGCCCGTCCAGAACCGGCATCTGGATGTCCATGGTGATGATGTCGGGCCGCAGCCGCTCGGCGAGTTCCACCGCCTCGGCGCCATCCTTGGCTTGCCCCACGACTTCGATCTCCGGGTCGCTCTCGAGAATCGCGACCAGCAGCTCGCGCACGGTGAGGCTGTCTTCGGCGACCAGCACGCGGATCACGTCGCTCCTTTCGCGACGGAACGAATCCACACTCGCAGGGCGCTCAATCGAGGAATTGCCTGATCGTCTTCAGCAACTGCTCCTGATCGAATCCCGATTTCCCGATGTAGGCGTCGGCGCCCACCTCCATGCCGCGCCTGCGGTGCTCGGGGGCTTCGAGCGCGGTCACCAGGACGACCGGCAGCTCCTTGAACCGCTTCGACGTGCGGATGGATCGGCACAGATCGAAGCCATCCATGCGCGGCATGTCCACGTCGGCGACCACGAGGTCGCAGCCTTGCTCCTGCAGGACGCGCCAGGCGTCGGCGCCATCCACCGCCGTGAGCACCTCGTAGCCCGCCGCCTCGAGCACGCTCTCCTCGAGCGTGCGCGTGGTGATCGAGTCATCCACGACCAGGATGCGATGCCTGCGGGGCTGCACCTCGCGTTCGGCCAGCTCCAGTCCGCCCGTGGTCACGCCGAGGCCGGCGGCGACGACGGCGGCGGCATTCAGCACGGGTGCCACGCGTCCGCTCCCCAGGACAGTGGCGCCGCTCACATAGCGCGCCGGCATTCCATCCTGCTGTATGGGACGCACAACGACCTCCGCTTCCGCGACGAGCTCATCTACCGCGACCGCGATCCGCTGCTGGCCGTACTCGAGCAGCGCTGCGGGCACGACGTCGCCCACCGGGCGGTCCGTGAGTGGTGGGCCGAGCAGGCGAGCCAGGCTCACGAGCGGCACCGGGCCCTGGTCTGTCGTGATCACCGGACGGCCCTGCACCTGCCGGATGTCCGCCAGCCGCACGCGCAACACGCGGGCGATGTGCGTCGTGGGGATTGCCAGGAGGGCGCCGCCCACGCCGACGAGTACGGCCCGGGTGGTCGCGAGGCTCGGGCGGCACTCGATCGTGAAGGTGCTGCCCGCGCCCGCCTCCCAGGTCACCCGAATCCCACCCTGGATGCGTTGTACCGCGTTGCGCACGATGTCGAGGCCGACGCCGCGCCCCGAGATCGCGTCGGCTTCGGTACGCGTGGAGATCCCGCCCGACAGCAGCGCATCGCCGAGCGCTGCGTCATCCGCCGGCGCGGGCAGCCCCCGGGCCGCGAGCACCGTCCGGATCCGCCCCGCGTCGAGCCCGGCGCCATCGTCCCTTACGTCGACCAGGATGCGGTCCCCCGCGAGGGCCGCAGCGACCCGCACCGTTCCGGCGCGAGGCTTGTCGCGCCGCTCCCGCTCCGCGGGCGATTCGATGCCGTGGTCCACGGCGTTTCGGACGAGCTGAAGCAACGCATCGCGCAGCCCGTCCAGTACGGCCCGGTCCGCCTCCACCTCGGCGCCGACGATCTCGAGCCGCACCTCTTTGCCGCTCGCTTTCGCCAGGTCCCGTACCGTTCGGGCGAGCGGCTCGGCGGTCTCGCCGAAAGGCCGCATGCGCAGCCCATGGCTCCGCTCCGCCACGCGATCCACGACTCCGGCGACGCTGCGCGCGTCGCGGCTCGCCGCGCCCGCGAGCTGCCCCGTGCGCCGGAAAAGACGCTGGACGTCCACGTCCAGATCCCGGATCGCCACCTGCACGCGCGGGCCCACCTGCCCGCGCTCGGCCGCAAGACGCAGCACGCGACCGGTCGCGTGCCACCGGACCGCGAACGCCGCCACGTCCTCCGCCAGTGCCACGATCTCATCAGTCGCGTGGGCGATTCGGCCTCGCTCGACCAGCAGTTCCCCGGTGGCCGCCAGCAGCCCATCGAGTTTCCCGGCATGCACTCGAAGTTGTTCCTGCCGGCCCGGCGGCGCCGGCGGCGGCGTGGCCTCGGCCGCTTGCACGGCGGTTTGTCGGCGACCGGCGGGCGGCACGCCGCCCGTCA
>JACQPS010000008.1 GCA_016207445.1 Gemmatimonadota bacterium
CCATACGGCACCGCCACCTCGATCTCGAAACGGACATGCGGCCCCATGGAATCGGGCGGCTCCTCCTTCAGCAACGTGGGGACGCCGCTCACCTCGACCTTCGCGATGGGCGAGGCGTCGTAGGCCAGCCCCTCCAGCACGATCACCGAATCGGTCACGACCGGGGCCGGCGGGCCGGTCGGCACCGGCGGCGGCGGCTCCGCAGCCGCCTTCTCGACGGCGCCGATGGCGCGCTGCGTCTCGATCGGCGGCTTCACGACGATGATCAGGGGCGCGTCCGTATCGGGCGGCGCCAGCTCGCTCGGGTCGACGCGGACGACCTCGATCTCGGCCCGCGTGATGTTGCCGGCGCTGTCCGTGGTCAGCACCACGATCGGGTTCCGGCCCATGGCGAGCTGGATCGAGGCCTCGAACGCGCTCGCCGGCCCCGGCGTCTGCGCCTGCTTCAGCTCGTCGTCCGTCGCCGCACGCACCGCTGCCGGCACGCCGTTGACGATGGCCGTCGATACGCCGCTCGCGTCCAGCGCGACGCCCGTGACGAGGGCCGCGCCTTCGACCGCCAGACGGCGGCCGTCCTCGTGCGGCGCCGGCGTCAGGAACGTGACGACGGGGCCCACCCGGTCCGGCGGCAGGCGGCGGATGATGAGCGGCAACGTCGAGACGTTGCGATCGCTGTCCCGCACCTGAATCACGAGCCGGTTGTCGCCCTCGACGACGTTGAGCTGGGTGCGATAGAGGTTGGCCTCGGCGGGCAATCCCGCATCGCGCAGCCGCGCTTCCGCGCCACGCGCGGGTATCGACAGCAGGCGCTCCCCATTCACTTCGACGTTCACCATCCGGCTCTCGCGATCGTAGGCCGCGAACTCGATCGGGATCGGCTCCGGGTCGCGCCAGACGATCACGTTTTCGGCGTCCGGCAAATGCGAGAGAACGGCGATCTGAGGTGCCCCCGGCGTGAACGCCTGCGTGCCGCGCTGCACGAGCAGGGTCCGGCCCGTCCGGTTCCCGAGGGCGTCCACCGCGATGATGGGCACCACGGTCTCGGCCAGCTTGAGCGGAACCTCCAGCGCGAAGCGGACGGCCGGCGTATCCTCGTCGCTCAGCCCCGCCTCCTTCGCCTCGGCTACCGAGACCGGCGTGGTCTCGACCTGCGCGCCCGCCGCGTACACCGTGGTCACGCCGCTCGGGTCACCCACGATCGCTTCCAGAGTGACGGTCGCGGCCGCGCCCGCCGCGAACGGCAGCACGTCGCCGGTCGGAGCAGAGCGCATCGGCTTGAGCAGCACGACCTTCGGACCGACGACGTCCGGCGCCCGCTCCCGCTGGACCGACAGCGCCACCATGGTCATGGCGCCGTCGCTCGACGTGGCCGCCACGATCACCTGGTTGGTGCCCAGCTGGAGCGGCACACGGGCGGCGAACTTGAGCGCCTGACCCTGACCGGCGAGGCGGAAGCGGCGCAGCTCGTCCGGACTGGCCGGCGCCAGCGTCGCCGGCTGCTCGCCCACCAGTACACCGCGCACGCCGCGCGGCGTCGCGATCAGCCCCTCGATCAGGATGAAATCACCCTGGATCGTGAACATCGTCTTCGCTGTGCACGAGCCGGTCCCGCCCGTGGGCAGGCACGTGAGCGTGTCGGGCGCCATGATCGCCACCGCGGGCGCACGCTGCTGCGCCCAGCCCGTCGAGGCGAGCAACGGGAGCAACGCCCCGACCGATCCCAGTCGAACGGCCATTCGCGTCGTCATGAGGAGAGACTCTGTAGGAGAAGTTGGAAAGCGGAGCACCTTCGCTCCAACCGCCGTGAGGACCCTCGCGGGCAATTTGCTATATAGCGGGGCGGAGCGACCCTCGCAAGTCCCACCGCCATCAAGATGTTACAAAAGAAAACGGCCGGGCCGAACGCCGGCCCGGCGCGTCACACTACGTTACAAACCTCACGCCACCGGATAGACCGAGATCTGCTGCCGGTCGGCGCCGCGCCGCTCGAAGCGCACGACGCCGTCGATGAGCGCGAAGAGCGTGTCATCGCGGCCGCGCCCCACGTTGCGGCCGGGATGGAACTTGGTCCCGCGCTGGCGGACCAGGATATGGCCGGCGGTCACCCGCTGCCCGCCGAAGCGCTTCACGCCCAGCCGCTGCGCGTTGGAATCGCGCCCGTTGCGCGAGGAGCCGACTCCCTTCTTGTGTGCCATCGCAGTCTCCTCAACCGAGCCGGATCTCGCCGATCCGCACCTCGGTAAACTTCTGCCGGTGCCCCTGCTTGCGCCGGTAGTTCTTGCGCCGCTTCCGCTTGAAGACGACGATCTTTCTGTCCTTGCCGTGCGCCACGACCTCGCCCGTGACCGTCGCGCCCTCGACTGTGGGCACGCCCACCTGTACAGCGGTGTCCGTCGCGGCCACCAGTACCTCGGCGAACGTCACCGTCTCGCCGACGGCGCTGGCCAGCGCGGGCACGCGCACGGTGTGGCCGGGCTCGGCGCGGAACTGCTTGCCGCCGGCCCGGAAGATCGCGTAGCGGGCTGTTTTCGTGGAAGTCTTGTTCGCCATCGTGCCGCCTGGATAGACTCACGCCACAGACGGGTAATTTCGCCAGCTTTCCGGGCCACGTCAAGCCACCATTGTCACCCCAGCGCGTACTTGCCCGTGACGTCCGTGTGCGCGGGGCCGGCGAGCAGGCGGAACTCATCCTGGCGCATGAGCGGGTCATCGCGCAGATCGAGCTCGAGCCGGTACTCCTTCTCCAGCCGACGGAGGAAGTTCGGCTCTTCCTCGAGGATGTGCAGCGCGACCTGCGGGTGGACGCGGATCGTGAGACGCTTCTCCGCCCCTTCGGCGGCCACGCGCCGCACGGCGCGCTCGATCCGTCGCACCACGGTCTCGGGCTTGAACACGCGACCCGATCCACCGCAGACGGCGCAGCTCTCGGTGAAGGAGTGGAAGAGGGAGGGTCGGACACGCTGGCGGGTCATCTCGACGAGGCCGAGCTCGGAGACCTGGAACGCGCGCGTGCGGGCGCGGTCGCGGTTCAGGTAGGTGCGCAGTTCCTGAAGAACCCGGTCCTGGTTCGCGCGCGATTCCATATCAATGAAGTCGCACACGATGATGCCGCCAATGTCGCGCAGCCGGAGCTGGCGTGCGACCTCGCGGGCCGCGTCCAGGTTGGTGCGCAGGATCGTCTTCTCCGGGTCTCTCTTGCCCGTGTATCGGCCCGTGTTCACGTCGATCGAGACCAGCGCTTCTGTGGGCTCGATGATGATGTAGCCGCCGGAGGGCAGGTCGACCCGCCGCTGGAACGCCTCCCGGATCGCGTCCTCGACCCCGTACTTGTCGAAGAGCGGGAGCGGATCCGTGTACAGGTGCACGCGCTGCATCAGGTCCGGGTCCACTCCCTTGAGGTATTGCTTCACCTCGCTGTGCACTTCCTTGCTGTCGATGATGAGCGCATCGACCTTCTCGGTGAAGGCGTCGCGGATGATCCCGCTGGTCAGCTTGGCCTCGCGATGGATCAAGGCAGGCGGCTTCGCGCCCTTGGCGCGGCGCTGGATCTTCTGCCACGTCTTGACCAGCGTCTGGAGCTCGCGCTGGAAGATCTCGCGCGTGAGCTCCTCGCCCACGGTGCGGATGATCACGCCGCCGCCCTCCTCGGGGAGCAGCTCGCGGGCGAGGTCGCGCAGGCGGGAGCGCTCCTCGCGGTCCTCGATCTTGCGGCTGACGCCGATGTGCCGGGAGCCGGGCATGTACACCAGGAACCGGCCCGGGAGCGAGATCTGGGTCGTGACGCGCGGTCCCTTGGTGCCGATCGGCTCCTTCGAGACCTGCACCATCATGCGCTCGCCCTTCTGGACCAGCTCCTGGATGGGCGGGTAGCGACGGCCGCGGTCGCCCTCGTCCTCCTCGTCCTCATCCTCGTCCTCGCCCGCGCCGTCGCGGGTCACGTCCGACACGTGCAGAAAGGCCGCCTTCTCGGTGCCGATGTCGACGAAGGCGGCCTGGATACCGGGGAGCACGGCCTCGACCTGGCCGAGATAGATGTCGCCGACGAGCCGCTGGGCGTCGGGGCGGTCGACCATGACTTCGACCAGGACGTCGTCCTCGAGAATCGCGACGCGCGTTTCTTGCGGCGCGGCGCTGATCAGGATCTCTCGTTTCATTCGGGCTGGGGCTCGGGCTCGGGCTCGATCACGGATGCGACCCCGCCCTGGTCCTTCAAGAGCTCGCGGGCAACGAGCAGCCGCTGAATCTCGCTGGTGCCCTCGCCGATTTCGCAGACCTTGGCGTCGCGCATCATGCGCTCCACCGGGTATTCGTTGGTGTAGCCGTAGCCGCCATGGAGCTGGACGGCACGCGTGGTGACGCGCATGGCCATCTCGCTGGTGAACAGCTTGGCCATGGACGCCTCACGGGTGTACGAGCGCCCCCGCTGCCGCAGCCAGGCGGCATGATAGACCAGGTGCCGCGCGGCCTCGATCTCCGTGGCCATGTCGGCGAGAGCGAACTGGACGCCCTGGAAGTCCTTGAGCGGGCGATCGAATTGCCGTCGTCGCCCCACGAACTCCAGCGTGGCATCGAAGGCGCCCTGGGCGAGGCCGAGCGCGAGGGCGGCGATGCCGATGCGACCGGAGTCGAGCGTCTTCATGAAATTGACGAAGCCCTCTCCTTCGGCGCCCAGCCGGTTCGACTCGGGCACTTCCGCATCCTGGAGCAGCAGCTCGCGCGTGTCGGAGGCGCGCCACCCCATCTTGTCCTCCTTCTTGCCCGCGCGCACGCCGGGCGTGAACGGCTCGAGCTCGGGCGCGTGGCCGACGCCCAGCCGGTCTGCGACCTCGCGATCGCTCGTCTCCTTGGTCACGATGAAGCTGGTGATGCCGTGCGGGCCCCGCTCACGGTCCGTGACCGCGGTCACCACGAACACCTCGCCCACGCCGGCGTGCGTGATGAAGATCTTGCTGCCATTGAGGCGATAGCCGCTGTGCACGCGGACGGCGGTGGTCCGGCTGGCGGCGGAGTCGGAGCCGGCGCCCGGCTCGGTGAGGCCGAACCCGCCCAGGACCCGGCCGCGCGCCAGCAGGGGCAGAAAGCGCTGCTTCTGCGCCTCGCTGCCGAAGCTCAGGATCGGGGACGTGCCCAGAGTGGAATGCGCGCTGACCGTGATCGCGTGACTGCCGTCAACCCGTGCCAGCTCCTCGATCACCAGGATGTAGCTGAGGTAATCCAGTCCCAGGCCGCCGTAGTGCTGGGGCACGTTCACGCCGAACAGGCCGAGCTCCCCCATCTTCTTCACGTTTTCCCAGGGGAACCGGCCGGTCTCGTCCAGCTCGCGCGCCACCGGCGCGATCTCGCCCTCGGCGAACTCGCGCACCTGCGCGCGCAGCTGCTCGTGTGACGGCTCGAGGTATCGGTCCATCGTAAACGCGGGATCGGGATCGGGTTCGGGTTCGGGATGGGGATAGAGTTCCGATCCCGATCCCGATCCCCATCCCGATCCCTATCCCGATGCCGAAGCTACTGGCTACTAACCCACAAAAACGCTGCAAGCTACCGTCCAGGCCGCGCTTCGGGAAGGGCCGAGCGCGGCGCGGGCCCGCTCTGAGTCAGCGCCTGCGCCGCAAGGTCGCGGCCAGGCTGCTGCGCGGCGGCCTTGCGCCCGGCAGCAGCCGCCCCTCTTCGCCGAGACAGTTGTCGCACGCGGCGCACCGGCGCATGGCCGCGGGATCGCCGAAGTAACGCAGGAGAAAGCCGCGGCGGCAGCCGGCGTGATAGGCGTAGCTCTCCATGCGGCGCAGCTTGCGCCGCTCGGCCAGGCGCCTGGCCTCGAGCGCGTGCCAGTCCACCGGCAGCCGCTCGGGCGCGGCGTCGACGAGGAGTTGCCATCCGTCCCGCTCCGGCCACGGCTGCCACTCCAGGAAGCCGCGCTGCTGGAGCGAGTCGAGCGTCGTCGTGGCGACGTCGGCGGAGCCGGCCAGCCGGGCGAGCCGTTCCCGGCCGAGAACCACGCCGTGGTACAACTGCTTGCCCGCGAACGTCCAGAGTGCACGCAGCAACGCTCGCTCCGCCGCGTGGGCGGCCTGGTCCAGCTCGAGCCGGATGCGCTCGGGCGTGGCGATGAGCCGTACCCACGGCTCGCCCCGACCTCGCTCCAGCCGGCGCAGCACGCCCGCTGCTTCCAGGATGCGCAGCGCCGAGTGAACCTGCCGCTCGCCGCGCGCGGCGGTCACGTGACGCACCAGCTCCACCACGCGCTCCGCGAGCACGCCGTCGGCGCCGACGCGGGTGCGCGCCGCCCGGTAGACCGCCTGCACGACGTCGCGCAGCGGCGTGCCCTGCTCGATCAGGAACTCGTGCGTGAAGCGATCGCGGTAGGCGTGCACGAGCACGCACTCGGCGGCGGCGCGGTCCCGGCCCGCTCGCCCCGCCTCCTGGTAGTACGCTTCGAGGGAAGCCGGCATCTCGTAATGAATCACGCGCCGCACGTTGGCCTTGTCGATGCCCATGCCGAACGCGTTCGTGGCGACGACGATCCGCGCCTCCTCCGCCATGAAGGCGTCCTGGAGCCGCCGCCGCTCCCCGTCCGGCACGCCCGCGTGATAGCCGGCCGCGCGCATGCCGGCGCGGATGAGCAGATCCGTCAGCCAGTCCACGGACTTGCGCGTGGAGGCGTAGACGATCTGCACCCCCGTCACCGGCCTGCGCCGCAGCAGCGCGAGCAGGATGCGGTCTTTGTCCGCGCCCGTGCGCGCCCCCAGCACGTGCCAGGCCAGGTTGGGGCGATCGAAGCCCCGAACGATCACGACCGGCCGTCGCAACCGGAGCTGCGCCACGATGTCGCGGCGCACCTCGGGCGTGGCCGTGGCGGTGAGCGCGAGCGTGGGGCAGCGCAGCCCGCGGCGCAGCTCCGCCAGCCGCAGGTAGCTCGGGCGGAAGTCGTGCCCCCACAGGCTGATGCAGTGCGCCTCATCGACCGCGAGCAGCGAGACGCGCAGGCTCGCGAGCACCTCGCGGAAACGTGCGCTCTCCAATCGCTCCGGCGCGATGTACACGAGCTTCACCGCGCCCGCGGCGAGGGCCGCGAGCCGCGCGTTCGCCTCCGCCAGGGAGAGGGTCGAGTTCAGGAAGGTGGCCGCGACACCCGCCGCGTGCAGCGCCGCGACCTGGTCCTGCATGAGCGAGATGAGCGGGCTCACGACCAGC
>JACQPS010000048.1 GCA_016207445.1 Gemmatimonadota bacterium
CGTCGTCTCCGGCAGGATCACGGCGTCCACGAAGCCGCGCGCGGCGGCGAAGCGCGCGTCCAGCTGGTGCTCGTAGTCGGCGCGCACGGCGTCGATCTTCGCCTGGAGCTCGGGGTCCGGCTCGCGCCGCTCCTGCTTCAGCTCCTCGAGCTGCGGGCCGAAGAGGGCCATGACCGCGCTCTCCCCTTCCATGACGCCCATGCGGCCGGTCGGCCAGGTGAAGATGAAGTCGGGGTCGAAGCCCTGCGCGGCCATGGCGTAGTAGCCGGCGCCGGACGCGTGGTTGAGCGTGAGCACGAGCTTCGGCACCGTGGCCGTGGCCATTGCCTCCACGAAACGCGCGCCCGCGCGGATGATGCCCGACTGCTCCGCTTCGGGGCCGACCATGAACCCGCTCACGTCCTGCACGAACAGCAGCGGGGTGCGGTGGCGGTCCATGGTCTCGATGAAGTACGCCGCCTTCTCCGCGCTGTCCGTGTAGATGATGCCGCCGAACTTGGGCGCGCCGCCGTGCGGGTCCTTGAGCATGGCGCGCGCGTTCGCGAGCACGCCCAGCGCGATGCCGTCGAGTCGCGCCGTCGCGCAGATGAGCTCGGGCGCGAAGTCCGCCTGAAACTCCTCCAGGCGTCCGTCGTCCAGGAGACAGCTCAGGATCTCGCGGATGTCGTACGGCTGGCGGTGGTCGTCCGGGATGAGCTGGTAGATCTCGAGCGCATCGCGCGCGGGAGCTCTCGGCTCGGCCACGGGCAGAGCCGGCGGCGCGTACGGCAGCTCCGCGATCAGCTCGCGGATGCGCGCGACGCACGCGCGATCATCGGGCACGCGGTAGTGGGCCACGCCGCTCAGCGCGGTGTGCGTCCACGCGCCGCCCAGCTCTTCGGCCTCGACCGTCTGCCCGGTCGCGCCTTTGACCAGGTTGGGCCCGCCCAGCCCCATGAAGCTCGTGCCCTCGACCATCAGGATCACGTCCGAGAGCGCGGGCAGGTAGGCGCCGCCGGCGATGCACGGCCCCATCACCGCGGCGATCTGCGGCACCTTGAGGTAGCGCCGCATGATCGAGTTGTAGTAGAAGATGCGGCTCGCGCCGTACTGTCCCGGGAAGACGCCGCCCTGGTACGGCAGGTTCACGCCCGCGGAGTCCACCAGGTAGATGATCGGGATGCGGCAGCGCATGGCCAGCTCCTGCGCCCGCAGCATCTTGCGGATCGTCTCCGGCCACCAGGAGCCGGCCTTCACGGTCGCGTCGTTCGCGATGACGACGACGGGGCGGCCGTGCACCGTGCCCAGCCCCGTGACCACGCCCGCGCCGGGCGCCTGCCCATCGTAGCGGTCGTAGGCGACGAGCAAGCCGATCTCCAGCAGCGTCGTGCCCGGATCGAGCAGCAAGTCGATGCGCTCGCGCGCGGTCAGCTTCCCCTGCGCGTGCTGCCGCTCGATCTTGTCGGCGCCGCCGCCCTGCCGGAGCCGGACCTCCAGCTCGCGCAGCTCCTCGGCCAGCTCGCGCAAGCGCTCGGGCGCGGCGGCCGGCTTAACCTTCTTGGTCACCGCCACGCTCGGCCAGCCACTTCCGGATGAACTCGATCGGTTCCGTGGTGGGTGTACCCGGGCCGAAGAGCTTCCCCACGCCCAATGCTTCCAGCTTGCGGATGTCCTCTTCGGGGATGATGCCGCCGCCGATCACCAGTACGTTTTCCGCGCCCTGCTCGTGCAGCAGCTCCAGGATGCGTGGGAAGAGCGTCATGTGCGCGCCCGACAGGATCGAGAGGGCGACGACGTCGACATCCTCCTGCACCGCCGCGTTCGCGATCATCTCGGGCGTCTGGTGCAGCCCGGTGTAGATCACCTCGAAGCCGGCGTCGCGCAGCGCGCTCGCGATCACCTTCGCGCCGCGGTCGTGGCCATCCAGTCCGGGCTTGGCGACGAGCACCCGAATCTTTTGCTGCGCCATGAGGAAAGTGTAGGAATCGCGGGGGGATAAGGCAAGAAAGCGGGATCGGGATGGGGATCGGGATCGGGATCGGGAGAGCCCGATCCCCATCCCCATCCCGATCCCGATCCCGAATCGAGCGGCGTCTACTGCTTCGGCGCCGCGGCCGGCTGCGTATCGGCTGGCGCTGCGACGGCGCCCGGCATCGGCATGTCACTGTTGAACATGTCGATCACGGCCCTCCACTGGCCCGCCACCTTGCGCCAGACGACCACGTATTTGCCGCGGTCCTGGAACGGCCCGGAGGGCGAGTCCATGGAGAACTCGTACCAGCCCCGGTCGTAGGCCAGGTCCCCCGACTGCGCGACCTCGATGGTATCCGCGCCGAACGTCAGCTTCATGTTGGGCGCCTTGAGGAACTCTTCCCACTGCGTGCGCAGGGCGGCGCGTCCTGCGGCCTTGGGCGCGTTCGGGGGCATGAAGACGGCGTCTTCGGCGTAAAGGCTGTCGACGATGGTCGTGACGTCCTTCGCCGCGATCGCCTCGAGCCACTTGGCGTTCATCGCGTCGATCGCCTGCCGCTCCGCGGCCACGTCTGCCTGGCGCGCGCACGCGCCGAACGCGCCGACAGCCGCGACTGCCAGCACCAGCTTCACCGTCTTGCCGAGCATCTTCGCCCTCCCCGGTTGTGGTGGGATCGAACCGGCGAACGGACGGGCAATCTCGCGGCGCAACGCCTTCTGTCAAGGGCCCCTGGCCGCCCCCCGTTCATGACTCCGCGGGCGGGGCCGCGGGCTCGCGGCGCAGCAGCAACTCGAGGCGCTGGATGCGCCGGCCGTCCATGGCGACGACGCGCAGCCGGCCGCCGGGGAACGCCACCTCGTCACCCACGCGCGCCACCCGGCCGAGCCGGCCCATGACGTACCCCGCGACGGTCGTGTACTCGTCCTCCGGCAGCCCCAGGCGGTAGCGCTCGTTCAGCTCGGCGATCGAGGCGACGCCGCGCAGCAGGATCTCGCCGCTGGACGACTCCTCGATGAGGGGGAGCGCTTCCTCGTGCTCGTCGCGAATCTCGCCGACGATCTCCTCCACCAGGTCCTCGAGCGTCACGATCCCGGCCGTGCCGCCGAACTCGTCGACCACGACCGCCATGTGGATGCGGCCGCGCTGCATCTCGCGCAAGAGCCCCTCGACCGGTTTGCCGTCGGGCACGAACGGCACGGGCCGGATCAGGTCCGTGAGCGAGGTCACGCCGTCGCGCTGCGCGCGCCAGACGTCGCGGGCCAGCACCACGCCCAGGATATGGTCGAGGGACTCGCCGTACACGGGAATGCGCGAGTGCCCCTGCTCCAGGATCGTCTCCGCGGCGTCGTCCAGGGTCGCGTCCGATGGCAGCGCCACCACCTCGGTGCGCGGCGTCATGACCTCGGCGGCCGTCGTCTCGGACAGGTCGAAGATCCCGCGGATCATCTCGACGGGCTCGCGGCGGAGCAGCCCGTGCTCGTAGCTCTGCGTGACCAGCAGCTCGATCTCCTCGGGACGGTGCACGCGCTCCAGCTCAGTGGCCGGGCGCAGCCCGAGCGCACGCAGGATCAGATTGGCCGCACCGTTGAGAAAGGCAATGAACGGCTGGAGTATGCGGGAGAACACGATCAGTGGTCCCGCCGTCCACAGGCTGGTTCCTTCGGGGAAGAGCAGCGCGAGCGATTTGGGC
>JACQPS010000049.1 GCA_016207445.1 Gemmatimonadota bacterium
ACGCCGGAGACCGCCGCGCTCATGGGCGCGCTCGGCTGCCGCCGCGCCGTCATGCTCGACGGCGGCATTTCAGGTCAGCTCCTGCTGCGCGACCAGGAAGGCGCGCACACGTGGCGGGGGTGGCGCAAGGTACCGCTCGGGTTGGTGGCGTACCGCAGGGCAGTGGCGGGCCGCGCCCTCATTCCACGCGGAAGAAGTATGCGATCCCCGACCAGCTCGCGAACACGGCCTTGGTCCCGTCATCGGACGTACGGTTGAACCACACCTCGGGGTCCGCCCCGTTGGCTGCCAACCAGATGCCACCGCTCAGAACCGCGTAGGTCCGCCACGACAGCACCACCCTGCCGGTCCGGTCGAAGACGTAGAGCTGGCCCCCGCCCCCGCCCCCGCCTCGCGTTCCTGCAGCTATGTGGCGGCCGTCGGGCGTGATCGAGACGGTGCGCTGCCCACCATCCATCGGTGGCTCGATGGCGGGGGTGTTGGGCTCGCCCCGCGTCCAGAGGAGGGCGAGTGAGGTTGCACCCAGGGAGTAGAGGCGGAGTCCGTTCGACTGAGTGGCCACGATGGCCACAGAGTTGTCGGCGCTCATGTCCGTCCAGTAGACGCGGCTGCCGATCGTGATGGTCTGAACGCGTTGCCACGTGCCCGTGGTGTCCGCGCGCACGTAGTAGTGCAGCCGGTCGGCCCAGTCGCCCGCCACGATGCGGTTGCCGTCGGAGGAGATGGAGAGCATGCGCAGCTCGGCATTGTTGCAGCCGCAAGGGATGGAATCGTGAAAGACGCGCTGGCGCCGCTCGAGATCGTAGATGCCCATCAAGGTCGCGGCATTGCCCGTGTCCTGCCCTCGCTGGCCGCCGTATGCCACGTACCGGTTGTTCGAGGAGAAATCGACCGCGCGCAGCTGATCGGTTGCGGAGTCCACGAAGACGGGCGCGATCGGATCCGCGGCGGTCAGGTCGTGCAGCGTGAAGCGCCCGCCGCCGGCACCTGCCCAGCGGCCGTTGTCGCTGATCGCCACGCCGCGGATCTGGAAGTTGCCCGGGATCGGTCGGCCCGAGGCGGCGAGTGACGTGCCGCTGAAGATGTACAGGTTCTCGTCGTCGGAGCCGACCACGGTCTTGGATCCGTCGCGCGTCATGGCGACGGCCCAGGTGCCGGCGCGGGTGCCGCCGCCGCCGCCGGCCAGCACGTTGTGCGTAGCCAGGAGCTGGCCACTCGCGTTGTAGAAGCGGAGCAACGGGCTACTCGAGGCATCCTGGGTGAACGGCCCGATCGCGATGAGCGAGAAGTCGCTCGAGACCGCGCCGCCGAAGAAACCGCCGCTCCCGCCGACCACCACGCTGTCCACCAGTACGAACCCCTGCACGCTGATGGCGGCTTTCGCCGACTTGCCGCTGGTCTCGGCGCTGATGTCCGCGCTGCCGCGCGCTTTGCCCGTGACCTTCCCGGTGGTGTCGACCTCCGCCACGCTCGCGTTCGAGCTCGTCCAGGTGAAGCGCGCATCCGTGATGGCCTGGCTGTTGGAGTCGGCGGCGGCCGCGCTCAGCCGCGTGGTATCGCCGACGAGCAGGCTCTTCGTGGCCGGCGACACGCTCACGCTCGCCACGATCTGCCGCACGTGGATGAGCGCGGTGTCGGCCTTGCTCGCCGCGCTCGCCTCGACGCGCGCGTCCCCCTTTGCGCGCGCGCTCACCTTGCCGGTCGTGTCCACCGAGACCGTGGCGGTGTCCAGGCTGGCCCAGGTCGGCCGGGTCGCGCTGCCGGCGATCGCGTGGCCGTTCCGGTCCAGCAGCGCGGCCGTGAGCTGCCGCGTGTAGCCGATGGCGTTGATGGTGTCGCGCTCGGGTGAGACGGTAATCGAAGCGATGGTTTGCGTGACCGTGACCCGCGCCTGGCGCCGCGCCGTGTCGGCCGTCGCGGTGACCGTCGCCTGACCTTCCTTCCGGCTGCGCACGAGCCCCTGCGCGTCAATGGACGCGATCGTCGAATCGGAGGAGGACCAGCCGACCGTCGTGGTGACGGCGTTGCCGAAGCGGTCGGCCACGCTGGCCTGGAGGCGCGCGCTGTCGCCCAGCGCGTCGAAGCGGAGCGAGTCGGGCGTGAGCACGATGCTCGCCGCCCGGTCCGCCGTGCCGGCCGCGGTGAAGCTCACGGGCGCGAGGCCGCTCACCGTGGCCGTGGCGGTATTGCTGCCCGCGGCCGTGCCGAGCGTCCACGTGCTCTTCGCGATCCCGCTCGCATCGGTCGATGACGACGCCGGACTCACCGACCCGCCGCCGCTCGCCACCGCCCACGCCACGGACACGCCATTCAGCGCGGCGCCGCCGGCGTTGCTCACCTTGACCGCGAGCTCGCTGGCCAGCGCGGCGCCCACGGTGCCGGTCTGGTTGTCTCCGGCGGTCTTGCTGAGAGCGGCCGGCGTGGTGTCCGTGCCGCCCGGGCCCGTGCCATCCTCGCCACAGGTGGCGAAGACGAGGAGCGAGGCGACGGCGGCAGCGAGATGGGAACGAGTCATTGATGCCCTCCCGGGCGGGTCGGTCCACGATGAAATCCGCCGTCCTGGCTCGCAAGACCTCGGCGGGCGGCCTGGCGTCGGGCCGCGGCGCATCGGGGCGCGTCGGGCGCGCGTCGGGCGCGCGTCGGGCGCGTCGGGGCGCGCTTGCTCCGGCCGGGGCTGCTTCTTAGCTTCGTCGCGACCCCCCCCGTGGAACCGCTCAGCGCAACCCTCACCCACCTCGCTCCCCGGAGGACCCCATGCGTCCCCCCTCGACTCGCGTCACGCTGTTGCCGGCGGCGCTGCTGCTTCTGGCCGCCGCGCCCGCACGCGCGCAAGAAGAGCCGGAATTCGATGACGACGTCCTGGAGATCACCGCCCCGGTCCTGGACCGCTTCCAGAAGGCGCTCGCCGCCGAGCAGGCGGAGAGGCGGCGGGCCGATGCGAAGCTGGACTCGCTCGAGCGCGCGCTCGAGCCGCGCTTCACGCGCTACCAGGACTGCCTGGAGGACGTGACCCAGAGCGACCGCTACATGTCGCTGAACGACCGGCGCAACGAGGCGTACGACCGCGGCAACACCGAGCTGGCCGAGCGGCTCGAGAAGCAGATGGACGCGATGGTCAACTCCCGCTGCGGCGCGGATCCGGGGGAAGAGCTGGAGCGCGAGCTGGAGCGGCTGTATGCGGGCTTGGACTCCGCGGCCACGCGGGCCGGCGGGTTCCGCGGCCCGCAGTACGGCGTGCTCAGGGAGCGCGTCATCGCGTACCTCAGGGTGCGCTCGTGCGACCCGCGCGTGACTGCCGTCGCGCAGATCCGCGAGCAGGCGTGGCCGTACCTGTTCGCCGCGCGCGAGATGGAGGTGCTGCACGCCCGCTACGCGAAGCTCGCGGAACTGCTGAAGGAAGAGCTGGAGGCCCAGGAGCTGGAATTCTGCGGCTGAGGCGGCGGCTGCGGGCCTGCGCAACGCCCTCGGCGGCGCCCTGGCCGAGCTGCCCTTCGGCCTGACGACGCCGGAGACCGCCGCGCTCATGGGCGCGCTCGGCTGCCGCCGCGCCGTCATGCTCGACGGCGGCATCTCCGGGCAGCTTCTGCTGCGCGATCAGCAGGGCACGCACGCGTGGCGCGGGTGGCGCAAGGTGCCGCTGGGGATGGTGGGGTACGGCGTTCCCCGTCTCCGCCCGGGTAGCCGGCGCAAGAGCGGTCCGCGGAAGCGCGTCTCCCGCGCGCTTGCGCCCGGCCGCGCGGCCGGCAGATTGCGACCGAGCTTCCAGGCTTCCGTCCATGCCTACGCACGACTCCATGCCCGCGCGCCGCGCCTGGCGGGCGCTCGCGCTGCGGCTCCTCCCCCGGCGGGTGCTCGCCTCACCGCGCCCTGCCCGGCGGGCGCTCGCGCTCCTGCTCCTCGCCCTGGGCGCGTGCGGCGAATCCGTGACCGATCCGGCCGGCGTAACCGCGACTTTCTCGACAATCAGCGCCGGCGGCGCGCATACCTGCGCCCTCACGCCCGCGGGACGGGTGTACTGCTGGGGGAGCAACACGGCCGGCCAGCTGGGCGCGGCGGACACGGCGGCCGTGCGGCCGGTGCCCGTCCCGGTCGCGGGCAGGGTGCTCTTCCTTCAGTTGAGCGCCGGTGGCGCGCACACCTGTGCGCTGGCCACGGAAGGGCGGGCGTACTGCTGGGGCGACGGCAGCAACGGTCAGCTCGGCACGGGCGCACGCACGTCCACGCGCGCGCCGGCCGCAGTCGAGGGCGCCCGGCTGCAGTCGATCAGCGCCGGCGGACTCCACACCTGCGGGCTGGACGGCGACGGCGTCGCTTACTGCTGGGGGAACAACGCCTACGGCCAGCTGGGCACGGGTGACGACCTCCCGCGCGATGGGCCCACACGCGTGCTGGGCGCGCCCGCCTTCGTGACGCTGGACGCGGCGAGCTGGCACACCTGCGGGCTGACGGCGGACGGGCGAGTGTACTGCTGGGGGTACCACCTGCTCGAGCAGATCGGCGAGAACGCGCTCGGCCGCCGCTGCGGCTTCGCCCCCTGCGAGCCCACGCCCGTGCTCGTCGGCGGCCTGCCACGGGTCCGCACCGTCGATGCCGGCGGGCTTCAGAGCTGCGCCATGGACGACGCCGGCGGCGCCCGCTGCTGGGGCGCCGACCTGGCCGGCGAGCTCGGAGCCGGCATAGACCCGGGGGAGAGCAGCGCGCGGCCGCTGCGTGTGGCCGGCGAGCACTCGTTCGCCGAGCTCAGCGTGGGCGAGCACGCCACCTGCGCCGTCGAAGGCCCCCGGGCCTATTGCTGGGGGAGCAACGGCTGGGGGCAGCTCGGCATCGGCGAGCAGGGCGGCCAGCACTTCGCCCCCGTGGAGGTCCTCGGCGGAACGCTCGTGCGTGTGAGCGCGGGCATGCAGCACGCCTGCGGGCTCGACGCGCGCGGCGTCGCCTACTGCTGGGGCGACAACCGCGAGGGGCAGATCGGGGACGGCACCACGGCCACGCGCATAGCGCCCGAGCGCGTGCGCGCGGCGCGCGACTGAGGCAGCTGACCCGGACGTGCCGCTGCCGCCGGCGGGTTCGCCCGCGCAGCCGCCGCGCGGCGCGCGCTCGCCGCACGCCTTCCTTAACTTTCGCCGGCGGACGCGGCGTATTCGACGCCGCTCGCCACCTTCACGGGCCGGCCGCCGCGCGCGGCCGCGCTCCCAGCCGGAGACGCTGCCATGGGCAAGATGAACGCAGGCCAGGTGGTCCTCTGCGGGTTGCTGGCGGGTGCGGTGATCTTTGTCGGCGAGTTCGTTCTCGGAGTCGCGATCATCGCCCGGGACTTCGAGGCCGCGTTAATGGAGCTCGGCCTCGGCCCGTTGCGCTTCGGGCCCGCGACCGCCCTGCTGTTCGGGGCCATCTGGCTCGCGATGGGAGTGCTGGCGGTCTGGCTGTACGCGGCGATCCGGCCGCGCTTCGGCCCGGGGCCGCGCACCGCGGTCTACGCCGGTCTCTTCATCTGGACCATCGGCGTCTTCTTCCCCACCGTCGGACTCGTCTGGCTGGAGCTCTTGCCGGTGCGGCTCGCCGTCATCGCGACTGCGTGGCGGCTGATCGAGGTTCCGCTCGCGACCATCGCGGGCGCGCGCGTCTACCGCGAGGAGGCGGGGGTCCCCGCGGGGGCGTGAATACCACGGGGCGGAAGAGGATTCGGCCGAGCACGCAGAGGACGCCGAGCAACAAAACTCAAATCTGTTCTTCGCGTCCTTTGCGATCCTTGCGGTGAAACTTGCTGCGGACGCCCGGCTAGCCTACCCAGCGCACCGCGTACACCGGCGGCAGGTGCTCCGAGACGGTGATCCAGTCGTCGCCCTGGTTCTCGGAAACCCAGAGCGAGCCGGTCGTGGTGCCGAACGCGAGCCGCTCGGCGTCCGGCGCCAGGTCGAGCGCGTGGCGGTAGGTCAGGTCGTAGGCGTGCTCCTGTGGTAATCCGCGCGTCAGCACGTCGAAGGATGCGCCGCCGTCGCGCGTGCGCGTGACCACCACGCGCCCGTCCACCGCGATCCTGCGCTCGTCCTTCTGCGCGGGCACGAACCACGCCGTCTCCGGGTCCTCGGGGTGGACGGCGACGGCGAAGCCGAAATTCGACGGCGTGGCCTTCTCGATCTCCTGCCACGAGCGACCGCCGTCCCGGGTGCGGAAGATCGCGTTGTGGTGCTGGGCCCAGAGCGCGTCCGGCTGCGCACGGCACTGCACGATCCGGTGG
>JACQPS010000056.1 GCA_016207445.1 Gemmatimonadota bacterium
CGTCGTAGGTGCCCGTCTGATAGGAAACGCCTACGTTCACGCCGATTCGGGAGATGTAAGCGAGTCGGCCGCCCACAAACTTGTTGCCGTCCACGTCTTCCAGGTTGTCACGCATGGCCCGGATGTCAGCGCCATCCTCACCGGCCAGCCCGTTGACCCACCAGAGGTCGTACGTGACGCGGGAGAGGTGGCCGACTGGCAAACCGCCTCCCACGATCACGCCCACGTCGTTGTACGTCGCCGGCAACACGCGAGCGAAGCCGTTGGGACGCCCCGGCACCCGGCTGATCCACGCCGGATGATCCTGATTGAAGCGCCCGAACGGTACGATGAACTTTCCCGCCGTGATGTTGACGTGGCGCCAGCGCCTGAACGCGAGATAGCCGTACTCCAGGGCGATCTCGTCCCCCCCATGCTCGTACTCGACTTCCCCGGCCACGAACAGGTCATCGAGCAGCTTGCCCAGCACGACGAGGTTGAGGTTGTGGGCGTCGAAGGTCTGGGGTTCACCCTCGACGTCGACGTAGTCAATAGTGGCGTACCCGAAGACCTCCAGCCCCTGCCCGGCCGCCGCCGCGGGTAGCGCGAGGGTCAGCGCCAGAGGGACAGCTCCCCAGTACCACGCTCGTTTCAGCATACCTTTCTCCTTTCGGTTCGGCCGGCGCCACACCAGCAGCGGGCTGACTCGCCGGCACGGCGGCTCCCGCCGTAAGTACGGTTTCAGGAACTTGTGCTGGGCCACGCTCACACGCGCTGCTCCCTCTGCCGGCCCGCGGCCCGGGCGGCCGCGTGGATCACGCGGATCAACTCATCCACCGGTGCCGCCGCCGCGTAGTAGAAGATCCCCTGCTCGACGATGGAAGCATCGGCCTCCGACGAATGGTCGCTGCGGGCGATGATGATCACGCCCGGACAGAACTCCTTCAGCAGCGCAATTTCCAGCTGGGCCGCCTCCAGCCTCTCGTCGATCCGATCGATCACCGCGATCCGCGGGCGGTCGCGCCGGAGCACCTTGACCAGCGCGGGCCCGGGCCGGACCTCCATGACGTCGAAGCTCGACCCGGAGAACTCCCCGGACAGAGCGGTCCCCAGTTCGCCCGACGGGCTGATCACGACGATTCTGGTCGCATCCACCTGTCTGTTCGCGGAAAAGCGTGTGCTTCTGTAGCAGGAGGGCGACTCTCCGTTTCCTCTCTAAGGCAGGAACGGGGCCGAGCGCGGGCTCCGGATGACCGCGAGCGAACGATCAGGCTAATTGGTTGCGCAACAACGAAGTAACATGCGGAGCCGCGCGCCGTCCGGCCTCGCTCCCCCGGCTCGCAGTCACGACCGTGTGACAGTCGCCACGGCCGCGACCGGTGGCGAGGGCGCAAGCGGCCGGGCGCCGACGGCGGGCAGTAGGTTTCCTGGCGCGGGATCGGGAGAAGGTGGGCCCTGTCACAGCCGTGTGACAGGCCGGCGGCGGATTCTCATGGTTGAGACGGCCGAGCGCCACCCATCTCCCGGAAATCCGACGGGTTGAAGCCGTACTTCTTCAGCAGCCGATAGAGCGTGCCCCGAGGCAGGCGGGCCTCGGCCGCGGCGCTGGAGACGTCACCCACGTGACCGCGCAGGAGCTGACTCAGGTACTGCCTCTCGAAGGCGGCCATGTGGTGCTCACGCAACCGAAAGAACCCCTCGCCGTTGCCGATCGGACGGTTGGCGGAGCGAGCCACCACCTCGTCGGGCAGGTTCTCCACCCGGATCACGTCCTGCGGGCCCATGGCCAGCACCCGCTTGATCACATTCTGGAGCTCTCGCACGTTCCCGGGCCAATCATAGCCGCAGAGCACCTCGAGCGCCTCGGGATCGATCTCGATCGACTCCAAACCGAGCTCGCGAGCATACCGGCTGGTGAGGTGAGCTGCCAGCAACGCGATGTCCCCGGCTCGCTCTCGAAGCGGAGGCAGCTCGATGCGCGCGACATTGATGCGATAGTAGAGATCCGACCGGAACCGCTGCTGGCGGACTTCCTCGTCCAGGTCGAGTGACGACGCGGCGACCACGCGGACGTCGACCTCGATTTCCTCGGTCCCGCCCACTCGCCGGATCCGGCGCTCCTGCAGCGCGCGCAGGAGCTTCGCCTGCAGCCTTGGCGGCAAATTGCCGACCTCATCGAGGAACAACGTGCCTCGGGCCGCGAACTCGACCAACCCCAGACTGCGGGACATGGCGCCGGTGAAGGCACCGCGCTCGTGCCCGAAAAACTCGCTCTCCAGCAGATCCTCGGGGATCGCCCCGCAGTCGACTGGCACGAAGCGGTTGCCGCTGCGCCGGCTGCGCTGGTGTATGCACCGGGCCACCAGTTCCTTGCCGGTTCCCGTTTCGCCGAGGATCAGGACGTCGACATCGCTCGCCGATGCCCGCTCGATCGCCTCGAAGACGGCGAGCATGCCGGGACTGCGGCCGATCATATCTCCGAACACGTAGGCGCGCTCCACATGTCGCCGGAGCAGCCGATTCTCATCCCGCAGCCGTTTCGATTCCAGAAGGCAGGCGACTCTGGTCCGGAGATCCTCGGGGAGGAACGGCTTCGTGATATAGTCCGCCGCCCCCAGCTTCATGCTCGCCACCGCCGTCTCAATGGCCGGGTACGCGGTGAGCATGAGCACGGCGAGCTGCGGGTCGTGCTGCCGCGCCAGCTCCAGCAGCTCGACTCCGCCCAAGCCAGGCATGCGGATGTCGGTGATCAGCAGATCCCAGCTTTCCTGCGCGAGGCGCTCGGCCGCCCGTGCGCTCTCGCCCTCGAGCTCCACTTCCAGGTCGGGCAGCTGGCCGAGCGTGTCGCGGCAGACCTCCAGCATGCCCGGCTCATCATCCACAACCAGGACCCGGATCTTAGGCATGGAGCATCACCTCGGGCGGCGGGCCGTCGATGGGGAAGCGGAGCCGGACACGCGTGCCGCGCCCGGGTTCGCTCTCGAGCTCGATCTCACCTCGATTGCTGCGCACCAGGCCGAGACAGATAGACAGGCCGAGTCCGGTACCCTTCCCTTCCTCCTTGGTCGTGACGAAGGGCTCGAAGACCCGCTCCCGAATCTCCTCGGAGATTCCGCACCCCGTGTCCTCGACAACGATGCTGAGAACCGCGCCGCGATGGGCGCTCCGGTTTTCGGGTTGTCCGGAGATGACGAGCTCGCCACCTCCAGGCATGGCGTCCAGAGAGTTGAGCAACAGGTTCAGAAAGACCTGCTCCATCTCGCCGGCATTGACGCGCACGTCGGGAAGCGCTTCCGAGAGGCGGTCCCGGATGCGCACCCCCGCGGCCGAGGCGGCCGGCTCGACGATCGCCAGCGCCTTCCGAAGCGGGACGCGAATGTCCACCGGCGCGGCTGAGCCGATAGCGGGGCGGCTATAGGAGAGCAGCCCCTGAGCGATGCGCGCCACGCGGTCCGCCAGCTCCGTGATCTTCGTGAGTTCCTCCACGGTTTTGGGCGTGAGCTGCGTGCGATGATGCGAGAGGAGCAGCCGTGCCTTCGCGCTGATGATGGCGATCGGGTTGTTGATATCGTGCGCGACCTTGCCCGCGAGCTCCCCCACGGCCGCCAGCTTTTCGGCGCGCAGCATTCCCGCCTGGATCTGCTTCTCCTGGGTGACATCTCGGGCCAGCTGGACCACGTGCGTCGCCGCGCCCTCCTGATCCACGAGCGGCGCCGTGGTCAGTTGGAAGACCCGCCGCGCCGACGCCGCGCCGGCGCCTTCGCCGGGCAGCTCCAGCGCGATCTCGGTGACCCGCGCGGCTTCATCGCCGAGCAGGTCAGCGGCCGTGGCTTCCCGCCCCACCGCCGCGGGCACGCGGCAGCGCCCCGCCCCGAACCAGCTGTCCCAGCGCCGGTTGGTCCAGGTCGACGCGAGGTTGTTGTCACAGACGCACAGGCCCGTGCCAGTCGTCTCGAGGGCCTGCGCGAGCAGCTGGCTCTGCGCGAGCATCCGGTCGGCGAAGATCTCGAGCTGTCTCTCGTCCCGCCGCAATTGTTCCGTGATCGTGGTGGCGAAATAGGCAGTCAGAAAAAGAATCGCCGCCTGGAGCGTCGCGCGGCTCAGAGCATACGTCGCATCGTGCGCGGCGTGCACCGGGCCGCCGGCGTCTTCGAAATGCGGGAACGCCCCGAGCGTATAATGCTCCAGCACGCCGGACCACTCACCCGCGGCGAGCAGTCCGAAGAGCGCGCTCGCCGCCGCGGCGACCAGATAACATTGCCGCCGCGTGAGGATGACTCCCGCGATGATCACGTGGAACAGCATCAGCGTGGAGAGCGGATTCTCGATGCCACCCGAGAAGTGCAGCAGGACGGTCAGGATCACGAGGTCGGCGTAGGCCTGCAGCGACAGCAGGCGGCGCACCGCCCAGCGGCGCCGCAGCATCAGCGTGTAGCTCGCATTCAGTGCGGCGAGGCCTGCAACGGTCAGTGAGAGAGGCCGCCACAGCTCTGCCGTCAGCAAATCGACCATGCCGATGGCGGCGAAGACCAGCGCGCTGGCCATAATCACCGCGATCCAGCGCATCACGATGAACCAGTGGGCGTAATGCGCGTCCCGTTCCGCGCCCGGCAACGGACCGGCGGGTGCAAAATCCATCGCAGCGCTGCGTGCGCTGAAGAGCGGTGGTGAGCCTCGGAAGATGAGCCAACCCACGATCACGGCGGCGAGCATCGACGACAGGAGTCCCCGGATGCGATGGAAGAGATGCAACCGCTCCATGTCGGCGCCCTGGAGCCACGTCCGCTCCATGACCTCGTAGCTCACGAAGATGAGCAGGACGGCCGCCAGCGCGACCAGCAGCGGCTTCAGCACGAGGGCGCGGCGCCGCCACCGTGGCGGACCGGGGCCGGTCGGGTGCCGCGATGCGTCGCTTTCCATGGCGGCCGCCCTCGCGCGCGCTCAGAACGGTTGGAAGCCCGGCGAGCCGAACCGCTCCAGCCGGAGCAGCCCGAGCAGCGGAACTGCGTACGCGAGCAGGACCAGCACGATGGCGAGCGCCGTCCACAGCCCGAAACGGTCCCAGACGCCGCGTTCGCGGTGCAGCGGCTCGAGCGTCTCGGCGTACTCGATCGGCTCCGGCTCCTCGCGCTTGGGACCCAGCCCGGTCGCGACCATGACGATCACGAAG
>JACQPS010000053.1 GCA_016207445.1 Gemmatimonadota bacterium
AAGTTCAAGTGCCGAAGTTCAAGTGCCGAAGTTCAAGTGCCGAAGTTCAAGTGCCGAAGTTCAAGTGCCGAAGTTCAAGTGCCGAAGTTTGATTCTCCACCCCGCACGAACCGGTTTCCAGGCAGATGCCGCGCGTGCCCGGCCAGCTCCAGCTCGAGGAGCGCGACCGCCGCAGCCGGCGCGCTCACGCCGGCCCGCGCCGCGAGCTCGTCCGGATGCCGTGGCTCGCGGTCGAGCAGCCGCCAGAGCGAAACGCTGTCGCGGCCCAGTCCGAGCGGGGGCCGCACGGTAGCCGGCGTCTCGGGCGGCAGGTCCTCGGGGACGGCGAGCCCGATCCCCTCCAGGATGTCTTGCACCCCCGTGACCAGCGCGGCGCCCTGCCGGATGAGCGCGTTCGTGCCCGCGCTGGTCGGCCGGCCGATCGGGCCGGGCACCGCGAAGACCTCTCGTCCGAGATCGAGGGCGTGATCGACCGTGATGATCGTGCCGCTCTTCACCCGCGCCTCGATCACCACCACACCGCGCGCCAGCGCCGCGATCAGGCGGTTGCGCTGCGGAAAGTGGTGGCGCAGCGCTGGCGCGCCGGGTGGAAACTCGCTGAGCAGCAGCCCCTCGGTGGCCATGCGCTCGTACAGGCGGCCGTGCTCCGGCGGGTACACGACGTCGATGCCGCACCCCAGCACGCCGATCGTGCCGCCGGCCAGCGCCGCCGCGTGCGCCAGTGAGTCGATGCCGCGTGCCATCCCGCTGATGACCACGACGCCGGCTCGGGCGAGTCCCTCGGCCAGCTCCCGCGCGCTCTCGGCGCCGTATTCGGTGTGGCTGCGCGCGCCCACGATGGCGACCGCCGGCCGCCCGAGCAGCTCCAGCCGGCCGCGCGCGAACAGCACCGGCGGCCGGTCAATGAGCTGCTCGAGCAGCTCCAGAGGATAGCGGGGGTCGCCTTCCACCAGCACTGCCACGCCCTGCCGCTCGATCGTCTCGAGCGCCCGCTCCAGCCAGCGCAAGAGCCGCGGTTCGCGGCGTGCCGCCGCCGCTCTGGCGCCGAGCTCGTGCGCCGGCGCCTCCAGCGCCGCCACCGCCGAGCCGTGCCGGGCGAGTAGCTCGCGCAGCGCGACGTCCGTGAGCCCGGGCAAGCGCCGGAGCAGGAGCAGCGCCGACAGCTCCCCGCGATCAGACGGCGCCATGGCCAGGGTTCCTCTGCGTCCTCTGCGGTGAAAACAGCTCAGGGCCGAAACGCCTCCGGATGCGACTCCACCGCGGCCGCGGCCTCCACCACTTCACGCAACTTCGCCCATAGACCTTCGAGCAGCTCGTCCAGCCCGCGCTGCGCCACGGCGGAAATCGCGAATTGCCCCCATGCATCCGGCGCATCCACCGTGGGTGGCGCTTCACCCGCAGGCCGCAAGTCCATCTTGGTGATCACGATGCAGTGTGGCTTCTCCGCCAGCTCCTCGGAGTAGGCACGCACCTCGCGGCGGAGCAGCTCGTAATCGGCCTGCACGTTCGCGCTCTCGACAGAGATCAGGAATGCCAGTACGCGCGTCCGCTCGATGTGGCGCAGAAACCGGAGGCCGAGCCCGCGACCGACGTGCGCCCCCTCGATGATCCCGGGAATGTCGGCGACCACGAACGTGCGCGTGCCCGGAAGCTGGACCACGCCCAGGTTCGGCGTCAGCGTGGTGAACGGGTACTCGGCGATCTTCGGGGTCGCGGCGGAAATTGCCGCGAGCAGCGTCGACTTGCCGGCATTGGGCAAGCCGACCAGCCCCGCGTCCGCGATGAGCTTGAGCTCGAGCGCGATGCGGCGTTCCTCCCCTTCGCCCCCCGGCTCCCATTCGCGCGGCGCGCGTCGCGTCGGCGTCGCGAAAGCCGCGTTGCCACGACCGCCCCGGCCGCCACGCGCGACCAGCAGCTCCTGTCCCTCCTCGACCAGCTCGCCCAGCACATCTCCGCTATCGGCGTCGCGAACCACGGTGCCGATGGGGACGCGCAGCACGAGGTCGGCGCCGTCCCGGCCGGTGCGGTTCTTCCCCTGGCCGTGCTGGCCGCGCTCCGCGCGGTAGTGCTGCTGGTACCTGTAATCGAGCAACGTGGTCAGCTGCGGGTCCGCGCGCACGAACACGTGGCCACCTCGACCGCCATCCCCACCCGACGGCCCGCCTCGTGCCACGCCTTTCTCTCGCCGGAACGCCTCCGCGCCCGAGCCGCCGGTGCCCGCGACCACATAGATGACGGCATAGTCAACGAACATCCTGCGGCTCCTCCCGCCGCCACCTCACCTTTGCCCAGACCGCGCGCGCCGCGGCCGCGCGCTCCGGCACGAGCGCTTCGTCGGCGATGCGCAATGCCGCCTCGACCTGCTCGGCGCTCGCACCCGCATGGAGCGCTCCGCGCAGGTGCGAGTAGAGCTGCGGTTCGGCGTCCAGCCCGGCCAGCAGTGCGACGATGCACAATTCGCGCAGCGCGAGCGGCAGCCCGGGCCGGCCCAGCACCTTCCCGTAACCCTCGGTCACCATCCAGCGCTCGAGATCGGGGTGCAGGCGCGCGACGTTCGCGCGCAGCCGATCGTACTGGCCGGCGTAGACGCGCGCGCACACCTGCTCGCCCCGCTGCACCCATTCCGACCAATCGTCGGGCGTAGCCGCGGGAGCGGGCCGCCCCGTCTGCTCCCGCCAGAGCGCGATCGCGTTCAGCGCCGCCGGGTAGCCGAGAAACAGATACGATTGCAGCAGCGCCTCTTCCACCGCGGCCGCCGGCGCTGCCTGCGCCGCTCGCCGGAGCGCGAGCGCGAGCCGCGCCGCGTCGCGGCTGCCCAGCGCGGCCGAGAGCTCGATCAGCGCCCGCGTCGCCTCATCCACGGCCGGGCTCCAGCTCGACCGTCGCCCGGATTCGACCTACCGCCTCGCCGCGCGTGTTGATCACGTCCGGCTCGGCATACCGGCTCAGCCGCGCGAGCTCGTCCTCGAGCAAGAGTCCGAGCGCCCGCAGCACCGCCAGGAGGGCCGGCTCCGCCGCGCGCTTCGAGCCGTCCTCGACCTTGAGCGCGACTCCCAGCTCGGCGCCCGGGACGCCGGCGCAGTAGACGCCCTCCGCGCCGACCTTCGTGAAGATGCGGCCGCCCACGACCCGCATGAGCTCGGTGCACAGGCGATCGGTGCCGCCGACGTATTCCGGATGGCGCACCATCGCCTGCACCACCGTCGCCGGTGCCCGCTCGCCCCCTCGGGCGGCGGCCGACAGTCGCGCGAACGCGCCGGCCAGCGCAGCGAGCGGCAGTCCGAACGTGACGACGCCGCAGCCGTCGACGGCTGTGGGCAGCTCCTCTGTCGTCAGCTCGGTCCAGCGCGAGACTTCTTCCAGCATGCGCTGCTGAACGGGGTGGTCCGAACGGTGGTAGCCAGTGAGCGGCCAAGCGTGGGTGCGCGCCAGCGCGAGCATGCCCCCGTGCTTGCCCGAGCAGTTGTTGTGCAGCCGCCCCGGCGCCGCGCCGATCCGCTGCAGCGCACGGGCCGACGGCTCGTGCAGCGGCGGGTGTGGCCCGCACGCCAGGGCATCCTCGTCCGTCCCGATCTTGCGCAGGATCGAGCGCGCGGCATCGACGTGTAACGGCTCGCCGTTGTGCGAAGCGCAGCAGAGCGCGAGTTCGGCGCCGCTCAGCTCGAACCGCTCTGCCACGCCGTCGTCGACGAGCGGCAGCGCCTGGAACGGCTTGGCAGCGGAGCGCGCGAACACGACCAGCTCGGCGTCGCCCGCACGCGCCCGCAGCCGCCCCCGCGCGTCCGCCACCGCGACGCTCACCCGGTGCTGCGACTCCAGCAACGCGCCGCGCCACACCTCGACACGCGCGTCAGCCATAGCGCGTCCGCCTGTGCGCGTCCATGGTGGAACGCGCCGCGCGCCCGCTCGCAGCCGCGTCGCTCAAGCGCACGAGCGGGCCCGACCAGCTCACACCCAGCACGGCCACCGCCAGGACCAGGCCGGGCGGCAACGCAGGCCGTGCCCGGGCCGTGGCGGCGGACGCGCGCGCCTCCGCCACGAAGCTGCTCCGGCTACGCATGGGCGCCCAATATAGCTACAGGTTGGTCAGGATGAGACGGCCGCCCAAGGCAACGAGCAGCACGGCGAAGGCCACGCGCAGCGCACGCGTCGAGAGCCGCTGATTCACGCGCACTCCCCACGGCACCGAGAGCAGCGAACCGGCCACAATCGGCAGCGCGGCCAGGACGTGCACGTAGCCGACGCTGCCCCGCGGCAGGCCGGCCGCGCCCCAGCCACTGAGCATGTACGAGAAGCTGCCCGCGGTCGCGGCGAACGCCGCCACCACGAGCGAGGTGGCGGCCACCCTGCGCAGCTCGAGCCCGACGAAGTGCACGAGCAACGGAATCGCGACGAGCCCGCCGCCGACGCCCAGCGTAGCCGAGACCAGGCCGACGAGCATGCCGGTGAGGAGGGTCACGGCCGGCGACAGCCGCAACGTGTGCCGGTGCTCGCCGCCCGCGCGTCGCAACAGCTGAAGCGCCGTCGCCAGCAGGAAGGTGCCGAACAGGACCTTGAGCAGCGCCGCCGGCAACCGCAGCGCCACCTGTGTGCCGAACGCCGCGGCCAGGGCGGACGCCAGCGCGATCGGCAGCGCGGCCCGCCACGCGACCAGACCCGCGCGGTGGTAGCTGACCGTGCCACGCACCGCCGTCGGCACGATGATGAACAGGCTCGTCGCGTGCGCGATCACCGCGTGCAGCGCGGGCGCGATGGCTGTGCCGCCCCAGCCCGGGTGCTCGTACAAGAAATAGAGGAGGGGTACGATCAGTACCCCTCCTCCGATCCCGAACAGACCGGCGACGACCCCGACCGCCACACCCCCGAGCAGCAGGGCGGCGAGCGCGCCGGCGGTCATGACCGTCGACGCCGCTCGCGCTTACGGGCGGCGCCCGGACGCCGCGGTTTTCTTCGCCGCCTGGGCAGATCCCTTCGCCGCGGAGCCGCGCTCCGTCTCGTAGCGGGCGGCCAGCGCGATGAGCGACTTCGGGTCGTGCGCCTGGCGCAGCAGCTCCACCGCCAGCGCGAGCTGCGGGTCATTCTGTCCGAACCGCTTCCTCGCCTCCTCCTCGCCCCAGCGCGCGTAGCTGATCTGGTACGCCAGCTCGCGGCCGAGCCAGCGGGTCGCGCTGCCGTACTGCGCCCGGTCCACCGCGATCCCGGCGTCGATCAGCGCCTGATAGAAGCCATCGACGGCGTCAGGGGTGAGCGGGAAGCCCGGCTTCAGGTCCGGGTGCTGCCGCACGTAGCGGATCGCGTAGCCGTAGATCGCGTCCGCGAACTTCGACCCGTACTTCTGGACCGAGCGCGCGAACGCCTGCTCGTTGTCCGTGAGCGTATCGGGCTTGATGATCAGGTCTGGCCGAATCCCGCCGCCGCCGTACACGGTGCGACCCGAGTCGGTCCGGTAGGTATCCTGGCGACTGGGGGCCGCGCACTGCTCTTCGGGCGGGCACACCACGGCCGGCGTCGGCTCGCTCTCCGCCCGCTCGTC
The DNA here is from genome assembly GCA_016207445.1 of Gemmatimonadota bacterium. GTDB lineage: Bacteria > Gemmatimonadota > Gemmatimonadetes > Longimicrobiales > RSA9 > JACQPS01. The sequence goes on from JACQPS010000053.1 coordinate 5,534, forward strand.
GTACGGCCGCTGGATCGAGCGGCCGGCCGGCGTGAACCAGCGTGCCGTCGTCAGCTTCAGGTAATTGCCGGCCGGCAACGGGTACAGTGTCTGGACCGACCCCTTGCCGAAGCTCGTCTCGCCCATGATCAACGCGCGGTCGTGGTCCTGGAGCGCGCCCGCGAGAATCTCCGACGCCGAGGCACTGCCCGGACCTACCAGCACCACGATCGGCAGCCCCGGGTACTCGTCGCCGTCGATCGCGCTGAACTTCTGGTTCTGGCTCGGAACGCGGCTCCGTGTCTCCGCGACGGTCAAGCCCCGCGACAGGAACACGTCCGAGACGGAGACGCCCTGGTCCAGCAACCCGCCCGGATTGCGCCGCAGGTCGAGCACCAGCCCACGCATGCCTTCCTTGCGCAGCGCGTTGATCTCCGCGCGCAGCTCGTCCGTCGACGTCTCGCTGAAGACGCGCAGCTCGATGTAGCCGACGCCGCCATCCATGATGTATGCGCTGCGGATCGACTTCACGTGGATCTCGTCCCGTACGATCCGGAACGGAATCGGCTCGTCCACGCCGAAGCGCGCCACCTTGATGTTCACCGGCGCGCCCTTGGGCCCGCGCAGCCTCAGCACCGCGTCGTCCGCGGTCCAGCCTTTGGTCGAGGTGCCGTCCACGTCGATGATGCGGTCGCCGGCCTGGAGCCCCACGCGTTCCGCGGGCGTGCCCGGGAGCGGCGAGATGACGGTGACCCAGCCGTCGCGCACGTCGATCTCGATCCCCAACCCGCCGTACTCGCCCTGCGTCTGCACACGGAGATGCTCGTAATCCTTCGGCTCCATGAAGACGGTGTGCGGGTCACCGAGCTCCTGCAGCAGCCCGTCGATCGCCATGCGGTACAGCGAGGCGGGATCCTTCTGGTCCACGTAGCGGTCGGAGATGTGATGCAGCACCTCCTCGAAGAGCCGCGCCTGGAAGTAGACGTTCCGGTCCTGACTCGCGCCCTGCTGCAGGAACCAACCCCCCGTCGCGAGTGCGATCAGCGCCACGATCGCGGGCGCCAGAAACGACCGCTTGATCCTCATCCGTCCTCCAAACGTGTGCGCCGCCTGCGGCCCCTCGCCCTGTGCGCAGCGCCGGCGGCGCCTCGCGTATGCGTGGCGCCGGTGCGTGGCGGCGGCCGCCTCGCAGGCAGACCCGCCGGAAGCGACAGGCCCATCGGGGTCTAACCCGCCGGCGACAGGAAAGTTTCCGGGAAACGGGCCCGGAGCCGGCGGATCACCTCC
>JACQPS010000058.1 GCA_016207445.1 Gemmatimonadota bacterium
GACGGCGGCACCATGGTCGATACCTGGGCCACGGTGGGCTCGTGCGCGCAAATCGGCAAGAACGTGCACCTTTCGGGCGGCGCGGGTATCGGCGGTGTGCTCGAGCCGGTGCAGGCGCGGCCGACCATCATCGAGGACGACTGTTTCATCGGCGCGCGCTCGGAGGTCGTGGAAGGCGTCATCGTGGAGCGGGGCGCCGTCATCTCCATGGGCGTGTTCCTCGGCCAGAGCACGCGCATCTACGACCGCGAGTCCGGCCAGATCACGTACGGCCGTGTGCCGGCGGGCGCGGTGGTCGTGCCGGGCAGCCTGCCGGCCAAAGACGGAAGTCACAGCCTGTACTGCGCGGTCATCGTCAAGCGCGTGGACGCGGAGACGCGAGCGAAGGTCGGGCTGAACGAGCTGCTGCGCGGGCTCTGACCTCGGCGCGGCTAGGCTCCGGCCGCCGCCGGGACGGCGAGTGCCAGCTCGAGCTCGGCTCGCACCCACGCGTCCGTCTCGGCCTCCTGCCGTGCCTCCAGCGCCACCTGCGCGGCGGCCGAGCCGATCCTGCCCAACGCCCAGGCGGCGTGGCCGCGCACGAGCGCCGCGGGATCCTGGAGTGCCGCGCGGAGCGCCGGGACGGCATCCTCGGATCCCCAGTTGCCGAGGGCCACCGCCACGTTGCGCAGAAAGCCGGCGCGCGTCGCGCGCCGGATCGCGCTCGCACGCGAGAACACATCCCACTCGGCCTCGCCCATGCGCATCAGCTCGACCAGCGCAGGACCCTCCGTTCCAGGCACGCTTCGCCGCGACGCCGCCGTCGCGCCCGAGCGGGGCAGATACTGCTTCTCCTTCGTCAGCCTCACGAACTTCGGTGCGTTGAAGGGACAGACCTCCTGGCAGATGTCGCAGCCGAAGATGCGGTTGCCGATGCTGGGCCGCAGCTCGCGCGGGATCGGCCCGCGCTGCTCGATGGTCAGATAAGAGATGCAGCGGCGCGCATCCATGATCGGGGCCCCGTTCGCATCGCGGCCCAGCAGCGCGCCGGTGGGGCAGGCCTCCAGGCAGCGCGTGCACCGGCCGCAATGGTCGTCCTCGAACGGGCGATCGTACTCCAGCTCGCAGTCGAGCAGCAGCGCGCCCAGGAAGAAATACGAGCCTCGGCGCGGGTGGATCAGCATGGTGTTCTTGCCGAACCACCCCAGCCCGGCGCGGCGGGCCAGCTCGCGCTCGAGCACCGGCCCCGTGTCCACGTAGGCGCGCGCGAGCGGGAGCTCCCGTCCGACCTCGCGCTCCAGCCACGTCAGCAGCTCGAGCAGCTTCTTCTTGATGACCTTGTGGTAATCGCGGCCACGTGCATAGCGCGCGAGAACACCGCGCGCCGGGTCCGCGGCGGCATCGTCATCCGGCACGAAGTACTCGTGAGCGACGACGACGGCCGAGCGCGCCGCCGGCCACGCCGCGCTCGGGTCCAGGCGCCGCTCGACGCTCGCGGGCCGGGCAAGATAGTCCATCTCGCCGTGGCAGCCCGCGTCGAGCCAGGCGCGATAGAATGCGGCGTGCTCGCTCGCGTGCACGGCCGCGATGCCGACCCGGTCGAACCCCAGGCGCGTCGCCTCGCGCTTCAGGCGTACGGTCAGAGCTGCCGCTGCGGCCGTCATGCGCATTCCTACCCTCGGTGCCGGTGTCGGTTCGGCGGTTTGACACGTTCCACGGGCGCCGCTACCGTTGCCGCTCCGATCCGGGCATGTTCCCTCGAGCGACTGCATGAGCCGCAGGATCCGCGTCGGCCATTCGCCCGACTCCGATGACGCGTTCATGTTCTACGCGCTGGCCGCCGGCAAGCTCGACACCGGCGCGCTCGAATTCGTGCATGAGCTGTGCGACATCGAGACCCTGAACCGCCGCGCGCTCGCCGGCGACCTCGAGGTCACGGCCGTCTCGATCCACGCGTACGCTTATCTGACCGACCGCTACCTGCTCCTGCCCTGCGGCGCCTCTATGGGGGAAGGCTATGGTCCGCGCATTGTGGCGACCCGGCCGCTGCGCCCGGAAACGTTGGCTGGCCGCCGGGTCGCGGTGCCGGGCACGCTCACGTCCGCGTTCCTCGCGCTGAAGCTGTTCCAGCCGGACGTCGCCACCGAGGTGGTGCCGTTCGACCGCGTGCTGGAGCACGTGGCGCAGGGCCGCGCCGACGCCGGCTTGCTCATCCACGAGGGGCAGCTCACGTATGCGAGCGCGGGGCTGCACCTCGTCGCCGATCTCGGTGAATGGTGGGCGGAGGAGACCGGCGGCTTGCCCCTGCCGCTGGGCGGCAACGTGATTCGCCGGGATCTGGGGGAGGAGCTGATCGCGCGCGTGGCCGGACAGATTCGCGCTTCCATCGCGTATGCGCTCGAGCACCGCGCCGAGGCGCTCGCCCATGCCCAGGCATTCGGCCGTGGGCTGGACCTCGCGCAGACCGATGAGTTCGTCGGGATGTACGTCAACCCGCGGACGCTGGACTACGGCCAGGACGGCCGGCGCGCCGTCCAGCTCTTCCTGGACCGGGGGTACGAGGCCGGCTTGATCCCGCGTCGGGCGAAGGTCGAGTTCGCCCCCGGCGGGCACGGGGGCGCGGGGGAGTCTTAAAGGCCGGGAACGGCCGGTCTAGGCCAGCGGCTCACCCAACAGCTCGCGCACCTTCCGGATCAGCGTCTGCGGCGTGAACGGCGTCTCCAGGAACTCCGCTTCCGGATCCAGCGCCGCCTCGCCCAGTACCGTTTCCGTGTATCCGGACATGAAGAGGATCGGCAGATGGGCGCCCCGGTCGCGGATGCGGCGTGCGAGCTCGGGGCCGGTCGTATCGGGAAGGA
>JACQPS010000066.1 GCA_016207445.1 Gemmatimonadota bacterium
CACTAACCGCAGGTGCGATGCCGCCACCCGCCCGGGTGGCATTCGGGTTCCCCGCCGCGTCGGCAGGAACGAACCGCGGCGCCGCTCGCGCGGCGCCGCGGTTCTCCTTTCGCGCACCACGTTGGCCGCGCCCTAGGCCAGCCGCCGCAACTCCCGCTCGCGGCTCCAGTCCTCGAGCTGCAGCCAGCCGCGCATGGCCGCCGCCGCTGCAATGCGAAGCGGCTCCGGTGGCCAGCGCAGCGGCTCGCTGAAGAACGGACACTCCCGCGCCTCGGCCTGGTGCCCGAGCACGAGGTCCCGCAGCACGCCTGCGTTCATGTGACTCATCGACACCCCGTGGCCGATGCACCCCAGGCTGTAGACTGCGCGCTCATCGCCCAGATAGCCGAGCGCCGGCGTGAGGTTCAAGGTGACCGAGAAGGGGCCGCCCCAGCGGTGAGTGACGCGGACGCTCCGCAGGCTGGGGAAGAGAAAACGCAGGTGCTGCTCGAGGTGCAGCCAGGCGGCGGGACTGGCGTCTCCATCCAGGTGATTGGCGTAGGTCACGCCCACCGGGCCGCCGCCCATGGTAATGCGATTGTCCGGCGTGAGGCGGTAATGGTGGATCAGGTTGCGGGCGTCCTCCACCCCTTCGCGGCCGTGCCAGCCGATGGGCCGCAGCGCTTCGGGCGCGAGCGGCTCGGTCGCGATCATGTAGGTGAAGCCCACCGCCTGCTTCCGCCGAAGCTGCGCGAACAGATCGGAGTAGGCGTTGGTCGCGAAGACGAGCTTCTCCGCCTGCACCGTGCCCTGCGGTGTGGTCAGGAAAAAGGTGGGACGCGAGGTGATCTCCAGGACGGGCGTGTTCTCGTACACGGCCGCGCCGGTACGCATGGCCAGGTCCTTCTCGGCGCGAACCAGCTTCGCCGGGTTCACGAGCACCAGGCGCGGCTCCCAGACGGCTCCCAGATGGCGCGGTGAGTCGACCCGCGCCCGCGCTGCCTCCGCGTCGAGCCAGTAGAAGTCATCGAATCCGAGCGAGTGCATCAGGTCGACCTCCCGGCGCAGGCGCTTCGCGTACGGCCGCGTGGTCGCCACGCGCAGAAAGCCGGGCCGGATGCGATCGCACTCCAGGCGCTCGCGTGTGATCAGCTCGTCCAGCCTGTCCACGGCCTGCGCCATGTAGGTGTACGCGCGCCGCACGAAGTCACGCCCGCGCAGCGACGCGGTGGCGCTGAACCCGAGACCGACCACGGTCATTGCAAAGGAGCCGTTGCGGCCGCTGGACCCGTAGCCGACTTCCCGCGCCTCCAGTACGGCCACCCGCAGACCCGGCTCCGCCCGCTTCAGCTCATACGCGGTGACCAGGCCCGTGAAACCGCCGCCGATGATGGCGACGTCCACGCGAACGTCCTCCTGCAGCGGCGGATTGGGCACGTAGGGAGCACACTGATCCAGCCACAGCGAGCGGGGCGCTTCGGGCAGGTGCATCGCCGTCTCCGGGCGTTCAGGGATGCGCTGGAGCCCGTTCCTGGTCCGGTCCCGCTGAGCCCGCAACGGGCGGAAGCGCTCCCTCCGGCCAGGGCGGCAGAATCTTGACCAGGACAAACAGGATCACGAGCGGCAGGATCAGGAGCCCGGCCGCGGCCGCCAGGCCCTCTCCGCCGAGAAGCTCGAGCTTGTAGACCGTCAGGCCGCGCAGACTCTTGGAGAAGAGCTGGCCGCCCATGACCACGTTCCAGCGGATACTGAAGATGCCGATCTGCACCAGGATCGCGGAGGCGAAGTAGGTGAGCCGCCGAAGCTCGGCGGAGGCACGCACGAGGCCGTTCTTCTGGAGCGCGGGCGAGACCGCGCCCAACAGCACCATGGGCACGAGCGTCCCGAGCAGCATTTGCAGGACGATCAGCGAAATGAACAGCCGGCTCTGGATGAGGGAGGCCAGAATCGAAATCGATTCCTCGGACTCGTACAGCCGGTGAACGAAATCCAGAGCTTCCAGCGAGAAGTCCAGCACGATCGCGTAGAACAGGAACGCGCCGAGCTTGTCCATGCAGGGCATGTCCACGGCCCGGTTCCGCGACAGACTCGTGAACAGGTACAGGATCAGGACCAGCGAGATGCCGGAAACGATCGCGGAGAACAGGAAGACCACCGGCATGAGTACGCTGCTCCACCATGGATTCGCCTTGACCGAGCCGAAGAGGAATCCCACGTAGCCGTGCAGCAGAAACGCCGACGGGATCCCGATAATGGTGATCCAGCGGCCGGCAGTGTTGTCGAAGCGGAGCGAGCGCTCCGACACGTCTGTCGCGCCGAGCGTGAGCGCGTAGTGCAGCCAGCGCTTGGCGCCGCGCTCCGCGCGGGCCCAGCGGACCAGGTCGTGGCGGTAATCGAACCAGATCTCGAGCAGCAGCACCACCATGAGGTACCACGCGTACACGAAGCCGAACATGGCCATGGCGCTGCGCAGGTTCGGCGTCAGGAAGATCTCGTACGAGCGCTCGGGATGACCCAGGTGCGCGAGCAGCGGCAGCGGCGCCGCCAGCAGAAACGCCAGCGCGGTCAGCAG
>JACQPS010000054.1 GCA_016207445.1 Gemmatimonadota bacterium
GGATGTCGCTGTGATGGAGGTGGAGTGCCGCGCGCGGGGCGACCTGCGTTGCCGCTTCGTGTTCGGCGGCGCATCCGCGCTGGAGGCGTTGTACGCGGACCTGGCTGCGGGCCGGGATCTGGAGGCTTCGCTGGCTGCGCTCCGTTAGTCGTCAGGGATCAGGGATCAGGGTTCAGGGGCAGCTTGGGGCTCCCGGGACTCGGTGACCCCTGACCCCTAAACCCTGACCCCTGAACCCTGGCGTGCCCCGCATTCTCGGCATCGACTACGGCGAGCGGCGCATCGGCCTGGCGGTGAGCGATCCCGGTGGAGTGATCGCGCAGCCGTTGCCCACGCTCCAGCGTCGAAGGGGGAAGCGGCCGCCGGTCGCGGCGGTCGCCGAGCTGGTGCGGGCGCACGACGTCGGCGCCATCGTGCTCGGACTCCCGCTGACGCCTGCGGGAGAGGAGAGCGACTGGACCCGCGAGGTGCGAGCGTTCGGGACCAGGCTTCACGAACGGACCGGGCTCGCCGTGCACTACGTGGACGAGCGCATGACCTCGGCGCGTGCGGAGCGGACGGTGCGCGGCCTGGGACTCAAGCGCAGCGAGCGCGAGCGCAAGGAGCGGGTGGACGCGGCTGCGGCGATCCTCATCCTCCAGGCCTTCCTCGACAAGCAGAGCCGTGATTGATCGGTGGCTGCTCCCGCTGCTCGTGCTCCTGCTCGGCGCCTGCGCGCGCGCCGACGGCCCGAGCGTACGCGTGCACGTGCCGCGCGGCGCCACCTTCAGCGCAGTCACCGATTCGCTCGACGCGAAGGGGCTGGTCCGGGCGCCCCGCCTGTTCCGGCTCTACGCCCGCGTGATCGGCGCACACGACGAGGTCAAGCCGGGCGTCTACGAGTTCCGGCGGGGTACCGGCTGGGTGAAGCTCATCTCGGATCTGCGCGCGGGGCGCTTCCTGCGGGCGAAGCTGGTGATCCCCGAGGGTTGGGACGTTCAGCGCATCGCGGAGCGTCTGGCCGCGATCACGGAGCTGCCGCCGGAATCGGTGGCCGCGGCGCTGCTGGACTCGGGACGGGCCGCGCGCGCAGGGGTGCCCGGCCCGACCTTCGAAGGCTACCTCTACCCGGCCACGTACACGCTCGCGGTGGCGATGCCGCTCGATGTGGCCGTGGGCGAGCTGGTGGCGCAGTACCGGCGAGCGTGGCGCCCGGCCTGGCGCGCGCGCGCCGACTCGCTGGGTCTCTCCGAGCGGGAGGCGGTCACGCTCGCCTCCATCATCGAGAGCGAGGCGAAGCGGCCGGAGGAGATGCCGCTCGTCTCCGCGGTCTACCACAACCGCCTGCGTATCCACTACCCGCTCCAGGCGGACCCGACGGTGCAGTACGCGCTGGGGCGGCGCCGCGAGCGCTTGCTCTACGCGCACATCGACAGCGTGGCGGACAGCCCGTACAACACCTACACGCACGCCGGCCTGCCGCCCGGGCCGATCGCCTCTCCCAGCGTGCGCGCACTCGAAGCGGCGCTCTACCCGGCGGACGTCGATTACCTCTACTTCGTCGCGCGCCCCGATGGCAGCCACGTCTTCACCCGCTCGATCCAGGAGCACAATCGTGTGAAAGAGGCGCTGCGGCGGGAGCGGCGCGCGCTCGAGCGGCATTAGAGAGTCAGCAGTTGACAGTCGACAGTTTACAGTTTACAGGGGACTCGTTGCCCCGCCGGCGGTGAACTGTGAACTGTCAACCGTGAACTGAGGCAGGAGGGGCGTGCGGCTCGACTTGCGCTTGATCGTCCTCACCGACCGCGAGCTGGCGGCACCCCGGCCCGTCGAGGACATCGTGGCCGCCTGCCTCGCGGCCGGCGCGCCCGCGATTCAGCTCCGCGACAAGAATGCAACCGCCCGCGCGCTGCTCGAGCAGGCGACGCGGCTGCTCCGCCTGACGCGGCGCCACCGCGCCCTGCTCTTCCTCAACGATCGACTGGACGTCGCCCTCGCCGCTGGAGCCGACGGCGTGCACCTCGGCCCGGCGGACCTGCCGATCACGGCGGCACGCCGCGCCGCGCCCCCACCCTTCCTCATCGGCTACTCGACCGATGACCCGGCCGAGGCGCGGCGCGCCGCCGCCGCGGGCGCCGACTACATCGGCTGCGGCGCCGTGTTCGGCACCACGACGAAGGACGTGGGCGGCGAGCGCATCGGCCTCGAGCGCCTCGCGCAGGTCGTGCGCGCCGTCGATATCCCGGTGATCGGAATCGGAGGGATCGGCCCCGAGAACGCGGCCGAGACCCGGCGCACGGGCGCGGCCGGCGTCGCCGTGATTCGGGCGGTGATGGGAGCGCAGGATCCGGGTAAGGCCGTACGGGAGCTACTGGCGGCCTTCGCGGGAACGAGTGGAGGCCAGGCGCGAGTCGGTTAGCGCTCAGGCGTTCGCGCTTCTCGGATTCGTCGGTAGCGCCGGCATCATCTCACGCGGAGGCGCGGAGACCAACGCAAAGGCGCGGAGAACGGATTTTGAAAATTTTTCAACGCTCTTCAGGAAATGGAGTGGGTTGATGCGGCCGCTGGGACCGGAGCCGAGCGTTCACTGCGGGCGCGAGCCGGGCGCGCGGGCGTGGGCACTTCGGGTGACCCGGCGGGCGTGGGGGCACCGGGCGGTCCGCGCCCGCTTCTCCACCCGCAGTGCCCGCGCCAACGCGCGCGCCCGCGCCCGCCGGAAATGCCGCGGCAGGCATTGTGCGCCGAACCCACGCTAACCCCGGAAGAGCCACTTTCAAATCTGTTCTCCGCGCCTCTCAGTAGATCCCTGCGTCTCCGCGTGCGCTCTCGCGTGAAGCACCCTCGCATATTTGAAGAGGGGCTACTCCCCACTCGCCACTCGCTGCCTCAACC
>JACQPS010000052.1 GCA_016207445.1 Gemmatimonadota bacterium
AGCAGCACCCGCTTCCCCGCTCGCGCCAGCTCGCGTGCCAGCGTGGCGCCTCCGGGGCCGGAGCCGATGACGACGACGTCGGCGCGAACATGCATGCCGTAATAGACCCCGCCGGTCCCGCCAGCGCAATCCCGCGCCGCGCAGGGAGATGCGGGGCGCGCCCGCGCTTCGATGGGCAGACACGTCGGCCGTGTGCCCTTGACAGTCGCGGTGTGTCGTGGTTACTCTATTATTCGATAGATTGATAGAATAAGCTGGGACGGAGGCGTTTCTATGCAGCTCGCAGCCGCGAAGCGCGCGCTGGTGCAGCAGTTCGCCCGCATCGGCAAAGCGGTGGCGAGCCCGGCGCGTCTGGAGCTCCTGGATCTGCTGGCGCAGGGGGAGAAGACGGTGGCAACGCTGTCGCGCCAGGCGAACCTGACGGTGAAAAACGCGAGCGCGCACCTGCGCGAGCTGCGCTCGGCGTCGCTGGTGGCGACGCGGCGGTCGGGGCCGTACGTCTACTATCGTCTGGCCGACCCCGAGGTTCACACGTTCTTGCGGTCGCTACAGGAGCTCGCCCACAAGCGCCTGGCCGAGGCGCGTCAACTGATCCGGGACTATTTCGAGGCGCCCCAGGTGCTGGAGCCTGTGCGGCTGGAGGAGTTGCTCGCGCGCCTGCGGGGCGGCGAGGTGACGGTGCTGGACGTCCGGCCGGAGGAAGAGTACGGCGCGGGCCACATCCCCGGCGCGCTCTCGATTCCGCTGGGGCAGCTCGAGCGCAGGCTGGGCGAGCTGCCGCCGGACAGAGACGTCGTGGCGTATTGCCGTGGTCCTTACTGCGTGCTGGCGCTGGAGGCCGTGGAGATCCTGCGCGCCGGTGGTCTGCATGCGCGTCGCCTGGCGGAAGGACTTCCCGACTGGCGTCGCCGCGGCTACACGGTGGCGGCGGGCGCGCGCGCGCAAGGCTGAAAGGAGGCGTCGATGCGGACGCTGCTCGTGGTAAACGATCCGCCCTACGGGAGCGAGCGGTGCTACAATGCGCTGCGTCTGGCGATCTCGCTCAAGAAACGAGAGGCGGATGAAGTCCGGGTCTTTCTCATGGGGGACGCAGCCTCGTGCGCGAAGGCCGGCCAGAAGCTCGCTGAGGGCTACTACCATCTGGAGCGGATGCTCAAGATCCTGAGCGTGAAGGGTGGCGAGATCGGCGTCTGCGGCAGCTGCATGGATGCGCGCGGGCTGCGCGACGAGGATCTGGGCGTGGGGCCGCGGCGCAGCTCCCTCGACGAGCTGACCGATTGGACGCGCTGGGCGGACAAGGTCATGGTCTTTTAACGGAGGCCGCCATGAAGCGGCAGCGGACGGCTCTGATCGTGGGTGGTGGCGTCGGCGGCATCGTCGCGGCGAAGCGGCTGCGCCGCCTGCTCCCGCGCGAGCACCGCGTTGTGCTCGTGGAGCGCGAGGAGCAGCACGTGTTCCAGCCTTCCCTGCTCTGGCTCGCGGTCGGCCGGCGCAAGCCCGAGCAGATCCAGCGGCCGCTCGCGCGACTCGGGCGCTACGGGTTCGAGGTCGTGCGAGGCGAGATCACGGCACTCGATCCGGAGCGGCGTCAGGTCCGCATCGGGGCCGACACGTTGGAAGGCGACGCGGTGGTGATCTCACTGGGGGCCGAGCTGGCGCCGGAACGGGTTAGCGGGCTCGGCGTCGCGGGCCACAACCTCTACACGCTCCCGGGCACTCTCGCCCTTCGCGACGCATTGCGGAACTTCCGGTCCGGGCGGGTGGTCGTGCTGACTGCGGCGCCGGCCTACAAGTGCCCGGCGGCGCCGTACGAGGCCGCCATGCTGGTGGCGGACTCGCTCACGCGTCAGGCGGCCGGCGGTGGCTGGAGCGTCGATCTGTTCGCGGCGGAAGCCGCGCCGATGGCGACGGCGGGTCCGGAGGTGGCGGCGGCGGTACGGGCGCTGGTCGAAGCGCGCGGCATCCACTACCACCCGGAGCATCAGGTCGTGCAGGTCGAGCCCGAGAGTCGCACGCTTCGCTTCTCCAACGGCGTCTCGGCCGAGTACGAGCTCCTGATCTACGTGCCGCCGCACGCGGCGCCGGAGGTCGTGCGGGCAGCCGGGCTCACGGGCGAAAGCGGCTGGGTATCCGTGGACGCGCGCACGCTCGCCACGCCAGTTCCGGGCGTCTACGCCATCGGCGACGTCACGAGCATCCCGCTCCCGTCCGGACGCCCGCTCCCCAAGGCCGGCGTCTTCGCCCGCCGCCAGGCCGAGGTCGTGGCCGAGAACATCGCCGCCGACTGGGCCGGGCGGCCGCCCGAGCGGACCTTCGACGGCAAAGGGGCGTGCTTCATCGAGGCGGGCGCAGGGCGCGCGGGCTACGGCTCCGGCGATTTCTACGCGACGCCCGCGCCCGTGATGCGGCTGTACGCGCCCTCTCGCTGGTGGTACTTCGGGAAGGTGCTCGTCGAGAAGCGTTGGCTCCGGCAGTTCTGAGCCGAGCGCCCGGCGGCGGGCGCGCGCCCAATGCGCGACTCCTTGGCGGCGCCTACTCGGAGATGCCGAGCTGCGTCAGGATGAAGGCGTAGCGGAACGCCTGCTCGCGCAGCCAGTCGTAGCGGCCGGAAGCGCCGCCGTGCCCCGCGCCCATGTTGGTCTTGAGCAGCAGCAGATGGCCATCCGTCTTGGTCGCGCGCAGCTTTGCGACCCACTTCGCCGGCTCCCAGTAGGCGACGCGCGGGTCGTTCAGGCTGGTCGTGACCAGGAGCGCCGGGTACGCCTTGCGCTCCACGTTGTCGTAAGGCGAGTAGGAGCGAATGTACGCGTAGTGGTCCTGGCGGTGCGGGTCGCCCCACTGCTCCCACTCCTGCGCGGTCAGCGGGATGGACGCGTCCAGCATCGTGTTGATGACGTCGACGAAGGGCACGTCCGCGACCGCGACCTGGAACAGCTCGGGGCGCAGGTTGAGCACCGCGCCCATGAGCAGCCCGCCCGCGCTGCCGCCGCGGATCGCGAGCCGGTCGCTCGCGGTGTAGCCGCCCTGCACCAGATGCTCGGCGCAGGCGATGAAGTCGGTGAAGGTGTTCTTCTTGTTCAGCATCTTGCCCTGCTCGTACCACCAGCGCCCCAGCTCCTGTCCCCCGCGCGTGTGGCAGATGCCGACGATCAGCCCGCGATCCAGGAAGCTCAGGTAGTGTGTGCTGAAGCTGGGATCACTGCTGGCGCCGTACGAGCCGTAGCCGGTCAGGTAGACGGGCCGTGAGCCATCCCGCGTGAGCGGCTTCCGGTACACGATCGTGAGCGGCACGCGCACGCCGTCCCGCGCCTCGGCCCACACGCGCTCGGTCGCATACTGCGACCGGTCGTAGCCGCTCGGGATCTCTTGCTGCTTGCGCAGCTCCAGCTTGCGCGCCGCCATGTCGTAGTCGTAGACGCTCTGCGGCGTGATCAGCGAGGTGTACTGGAAGCGCAGCGTGCTCGTCTGGTACTCCGGGTTGCTCCCGCGAAGGATCGTGTAGACGGACTCGGGGAAATCGACGTAGTGCTCCGCGCTGTCCCGGAGATGGCGCACGCGGATGCGGCGCAGCGCTCGCTCCCGCTCGAACAGTACCAGCCAGTCGCGGAACTCCTCGACGCCCTCCAGCAGCACCGAGTCCCGATGCGGGATCAGCTCCTTCCAGCGCTTGCGCGCCGGGTCCGCGACGGGCGCCTCCATGAGCTTGAAGTTCGAGGCGCCGTCGGCGTTGGTGTGGATGAGGAACCGGCCGTTCTGGTGCATCACGTTGTAGAGCAGCTCGGGCGTGCGCGGCTGCACGACGCGCCAGCGGCCCGTGGGCCGGCTCGCGTCCAGGAAGTGCGTCTCGGAGGATGTGAAGCTGCTCGACTCGATGAACAGGAACCGGTCATCCTTCGAGCGCCAGACGCCGAGCTCGAACAGCACGTTCGGCTCGTGGAAGACGAGCACGTCCTTCGAGGCGGCCGTCCCCAGCGCGTGGCGCATGATCTTGTCATCGCGCTGGGCGGAGTCCACGGCCGTGTACAAGAGGTGCCGGTTGTCCGTGGCCCAGGCCACCGCGAAGTGGACGCTGTCCACGCGGTCAGGCAGCACCTTCCCGCTGCTCAGGTCCCTGACCATGAGCGTGTAGTACTCGGCGCCGGTGGTGTCGACGGTGAAGGCGAGGAGCCGGTGGTCGGGGCTCACCTTGATCGTGCCCGTGTCGTAGTAGCGGTACCCTTCGGCCTGCTGGTTCTCGTCCAGCAGAATCTGCTCGGGGGCGTCCATCGAGCCTTTGCGCCGCGCGTAGATGCGGTATTGCTTCCCTTCCTCCGTTTTCCAGTAGTAGAAGTAGTCGCCCTGGCGCACCGGGACCGTGAGGTCCGTCTGCTTGATGCGCCCGAGCATCTCCTGGTAGAGCTTCTCCTGGAACGACTCGGTCCCCTTCATCATCGTTTGCGTGTAGCGGTTCTCCGCCTCCAGGTAGGCGCGGACGTCGGGGTTCTCGCGCTCCCGCATCCAGAAATAGTCGTCCACGCGCACCTCGCCGTGCAGCGTGTCGACGCGCGTGCGCACCGGTGCGACCGGCGGCTGAACGCCGCTCGGCGACTGCTTGGTGTCCGCGGGCTGCTGCGCCGGCGCGTTGCGCGGGGCGAGCGCGAGCGCGAGGGCGAGATAGAGCGGCAGGCGGCTCCGGCGCATCGGGAATCTCCTTCGTTGGCGACGTGCTCCCCGCAACTTGCCGGGTGCGGACGGCTCCGGCAAGTCGGCGCCGCCGGTGGCTTGCGTGCGGCCACGTCGCCCCCTAGGGTCAGACCACACTTTGCGACGGAGTGAGGAAGGGGCATGCACGCGAGAGAGTGGAGCAGTGCGGCGGTCGCGCTCGCGGGCCTCATGACGCTGCTTGCAGCCGAGCCGGGCGCAGCGCAGCGCACGGTGAAGCCCGTGCTGCACGGACGGCACTGGATCGCGATCACCGGGAAGCCGCTCGCCGCGACGGCCGGCGCCATGATCTTCCAGAAGGGCGGCAACGCCGTCGACGCGGCCACCGCCATGCTCGCCGCCACCTGCACCATGTGGGATGTGCTCAGCTGGGGCGGCGAGACGCAGGCGCTCATCTACAACCCGAGGACCGGCAAGATCATCGCGCTGAACGCGCTCGGGGTGGCGCCGACCGGCGCGACCACCGAGTTCTACCGGAGCAAGGGCTACCGCTACCCGCCCGAGGACGGGCCGCTCTCGGCGATCACACCCGGGACGCCGGGTGGGCTGATCACCATGCTCGCGGAGTTCGGGCGGCTCTCGCTCAAGGACGTGCTCGAGCCGGCGATCCGCCTGGCCGAGGGGTACCCGATCGAGGAGCAGACGGCGAACAGCATCGAGCGCGAGAAGGCGAAGCTGAAGCAGTGGAAGTACTCGCGCGAGGTCATGCTGCCGCACCTGGGCGAAGCGCGCGAGGCGCCGTACCCGGGCGAGATCTTCCGGCAGCCCGACCTGGCCGCCACGCTGAACAAGCTGGTCGAGGCCGAGCAGCAGGCGCTCAAGCAGGGAAAGAGCCGCAAGGAAGCGATCTACGCGGCGTACGACCGCTTCTACAAGACTGACATCGCGCGCGAGCTGGTCCGGGGCGCGCGCGAAGAGGGCGCGCTGCTCACGCTCGAGGACCTCTCCAACTGGAAGGTCATCCTCGAGGAGCCGGTCAAGACGAGCTACCGCGGCATCGACGTCTACAAGCTGAACGTGTGGACGCAGGGCCCGGTCATGCTGCAGGCGCTCAACATCCTCGAGAACTTCGACCTGAAGGCGATGGGGTACAACAGCGCGCGCTACATCCACACGCTCTACCAGGCGATGAACCACGCCTACGCCGACCGCGACTTCTACTACGGCGATCCGTACTTCCCGCCGGAGGAGCCGGTGGCGGGGCTGCTCTCCAAGGAATACGCGCGCGAGCGCGCGAGGCTCATTGACCCGGAGCGCAACGACCCGAACGTGAAGCCGGGCGACCCCTACCCGTTCCAGGGCGGGAGCAACCCGTTCCTGGCGTACCTGAAGGCGTGGCCGCCGAAGCCGGAGAAGGCGACGACGCCTGCCCCGAGCGGAGCCGAGGGGGCGCCGGCCGGATCCGGTGTTCTCGGCGGTTCGGGTCCCGGCGGCGCGCCGGAGGGCGCGTCACGGGCGGAGAAGGCGTCGCTGGAAGCGTCGTTCTTCCGCGGCACGACCTCGATCGAAGCGGCGGACGCGGAGGGGTGGGTCGTGTCGGTTACGCCCAGCGGCGGCTGGATCCCGGCCGTGATCGCGGGCCGTACGGGCATCGGCCTGAGCCAGCGCGCGCAGCAGTTCGTCACCGACCCGGCGGAGAACCCGTTCAACGTGATCGAGCCGAGGAAGCGGCCGCGCGTCACGCTCACGCCCGGGATGGCGCTCAAGGACGGGAAGCCGTTCCTGTCGTTCGCGGTGCAGGGCGGCGACACGCAGGATCAGAACCTGATCCAGTTCTTCCTGAACGTGGTCGAGTTCGGCATGAACGTGCAGCAGGCGGCCGAGGCGGCGAATATCACCAGCTACCAGATGCGCAGCTCGTTCGACCTGCACGAGTCGGAGCCCGGGCGCATCACCGTGCGCGACGACACGCCGCCCTGGGTCATCGCCGAGCTGCAGCACATGGGCTACCGCGTCCAGATCGATGACATAACCTCCGGCCCGATCAACGCCATCTTCTTCGACCGGCAGCACGGGACGTTCTGGGGCGGGTCGGCGTACCACGGGGAGGATTACGGCATCGCGTGGTAGTGCGCGGGTCGGGCCGGCACGGTTTCACGCGGAGACGCCGAGAAGAAGACTTCTAGAATTCTGTTCTCGGGTTTCCTCCGCGTCTCCGCGTGAACTGTCGTTTGGGACGCCCGGCTACGGTGGACCCCCGGGCGCGCGCGGGGTACTATGGCGGGGGTTGGCCGGAGGGGTCCCGCCCTTCCAAAACCAGGGAGCCTGCCATGAGCTGCAAGGACCGGCTGGACGCCTATCTGCGGGAGAACCGCATTCCTTTCCAATTTCAGCACCATCCGGCGGCGTTCACGGCTCAGGAGGTCGCGGCCAGCGAGCACGTGCCGGGACGGCTGGTGGCCAAAACCTTCATGGCCATGGCCGACGGCAAGCTCGTCATGGCCGTGGTGCCGGCGCCGGCGAAGGTGGACCTGGACAAGCTGCAGCGAGCCACGGGTGCCGAGGACGTGCGCGTCGCGACCGAGGCCGAGTTCGGCCCGGCGTTCCCCGACTGCGACGTGGGCGCCATGCCCGCACTCGGCAACATCTATAACGTCCCGGTCTACCTGGACCAGGCGCTCACGCACAACGACACCATGGTCACGCAGGCGGGGACGCACACCGACACGATCAGCCTGAAGTACGCGGATTACGCCCGGCTGGTGCAGCCGAAGGTGGCGGACCTCAGTCGCTGATGGACGCCGACGGGCGGGGGCTGGAAAATTTTCACCGCAGAGATCGCAAAGGACGCAAAGAACAGAATTCTATAGTTTGTTCTTCGCGTCCTTTGTGTTCTTTGCGGTGAGTTGTGCTCGCGGGCGCCGCGGAAGCTGCGGCAGCCAGCGCGGGACCGCGCGGCGGTAGTCGTCGTAGGCGGGGCCGAACTTGCGGCGCAGCGTAGGCTCCTCGTAGAGCAGCACGAACCCGTGGAACGCAGTGAGCACCCCGAGCGCGTAGGCCAGCAGCACGCCCGACGCGTACAGCGCCGCCTCTCCCAGCAGCACCAGCCCCACACCCACGTACATCGGATTGCGCGTGTGGCGGTAGAGCCCGCGCACCACCAGCACCTTGGGTGGATCGATCGGTGCGGGCGTGCCCCGCCCCGTACGCGCGAAGTGCCAGAGGCACCAGAAGAAGATCGCCGCGCCCGCGGTGCTGAGCGGCAGGCCGACCCACCTCCACCCCTCCAGCTCGATCTCCGCCGACCCGGGTCGGAGCGCGCGCGGGATGAGCACCGCGATCGTGCCGGGCACGAGCACGGTGAAGAGCAGGTTCTTCAGCGTCAGCCACATTGGACAGGTCCGGGCCGAGCTGGCACAGTTTCACGCGGAGGCGCGGAGAACCGCGGAGAACAAACATTCTCAAAAAATTTGTTCTCCGGTGCCCTCCGCGCCTCCGCGTGAAACTGTCCTACTCAGCCGCGCCGCTGAAACAAGCGATCCAGCTCCCGCTCGTACTCCTCCACCGTAATCTCGTCCGCCACGTAGCGCCGCTGCAGCGCCTCGAGCGGCGTCTCCTTCGGCGGCGCGACGGGGGCCGCGCGGGCGCGCACGGGCGGGACGGGCCGCGCACCGACGCGCCCCGGTGGCGGCCACGCCAGCATGCGCGGATCGGGCGGGGCCCAGCGCCAGCCGTACAGCGAGCGACCGGACCAACCCCAGGTGCGCACGCGCCAGCCGCAGCCGCGCGCGCACAGACGGAACAGGAAAAAGAAGAAGAAGAGCCACAGGATGCCGGACATCGCGCGCCTCCTCCCTCAGACCGTATCCGACCTGGCCTGCGGACGCACCCCCTCGACGTCGTGCGTCGCGCGGTCCAGGATCTCGCGCAGCTGCCGGATGACATCTTCATCCCCCGGCCACTTCACCGCCCGCTCGAACGTCGCCTGCGCCAGACGGCTGAACGAGCGCGTCACCTCGCCCATGCCCGCGCGGAAGAACCGGCTCGTGAACTCCGACACCCGGTCGAAGATGTTCTCCACCACGTCCCGGTTCTCGTGCAGGTACTCGCGCCCCGCGTCCGTGATGCTGTAGACCTTCTTCCCCTCCTCCTCCTTCGCAACCACATACCCCTGGTCCTCCAGCATCTGCAGCGTCGGGTACACGGAGCCGGCGCTCGCGCGGTACCACCCGCCCGACTCCTCCTCCAGCGCCCGCATCACCTCGTAGCCGTGCATCGGCTTCTCCTTCAGCAGCCGCAGGATCACGTACTTCAGATCGCCGCGATCGAAGAAGCGCCACTGGAAGCCGGGGCCGCACCCGGCGCCCCAACCGCCGGGGCCGCCCCGTGCCCACGCGCCCCAGCCGAAGCCTCGTGCCCTTGGACCCATCTCGTTCCCTCACAATCAGTAAGCCTCTGACGACGCCGTCGCCGCCCGTCCCGGCCGGCCCCGGCGACGTATCTACCGATATATCGGCCGAAGTGTCGTGTCAAGGGGGCGCTTGGACGCGCGAGGGCAGGGCCGGAAACCTTTGCCGCAAAGACGCAAAGGACGCAAAGCAAGGTCGCAAAGAACAGATGAGAAAAAATTGAAGAAATCCGTTCTCTGCGTCCTTTGCGCTCTTTGCGCCTTTGCGGTGGGTTTCTTCGCCGGGGCGCCCGCTAAGGTTGGACGGCGGTGGGCTGCCCCGGGATGGCGAGGACGCGCAGCCGCGAGGCGAGGTCGCGCGAGCGGATGACGCGCTGCGTCGCCTTGGTGAAATCGGCCTCGGACGCGTAGAAGATGTTGGGGACGAACTTCTGCGGGTTGCGGTCGACGAGCGGGAACCAGGTGCTCTGGATCTGGACCATGACGCGGTGCCCCTTCTGGAACGTGTGCAGCACGTCCTGGAGCGGGAGGATGATCATGGTGGGGATGCCGGGCTCGAAGGGCTCGGGCGCGGCGTAGCTGCGGCGGAAGCGGCCGCGGATCGCCTCGCTGCGCACGAGCATCTGGTAGCCGCCGGTGCGCTGCCCCTCGCGCAGGTGCGGGAAATCCGGGTGGTCGCCGGGATAGACGTCGATGAGCTTGACGACGAAGTCGGCGTCGGTCCCGGTGGTGGCGACCCAGAGCTCGGCGGTGATCGGTCCGGCGAGCGTGAGGTCCTCGTCGAGCACGTGGGTGACGTAGGTGAGCACGTCCGGCCGCCGCGAGGCGAAGCGCTGGTCCTCGGTCATGTACTCGCGCGTCATGCCGAGCGCGACATCCTGGGTGAACGGCACCGGCCGGGTGGGGTCGCTGACGTACTCGTCGAACGCGTCGAAGTCGGTGGCCCCGGGGAGCGGCGGCGAAAACGAGAGCTTCCCTTCCTCGCGCAGGTAGAGCTGCAGCTCGACGGCCTCGGCCGGCGGCCAGGTCTCGAGTCGGCGCCAGCGGTTCGCGCCGGTCTCGAAGACGAAGGCCTCCGGCAGCTTGGGGTCGGCGTCGTCCTTCAGGAAGTGACGGAAGAACGGGAGCTCGATGCTGTCGCGGTAGAAGACGGCGGTCTTCTCCTGGAACCAGGCGTCGCCGAGCGACTGGCCGTCGCTGCGCGCCCAGCCGCCATGGAACCACGGCCCCATCACCAGGATGTTGAAGATGCCCGGGTTCTGCCGCTCGAGCGCGCGGTAGGTCTGGAGCG
>JACQPS010000012.1 GCA_016207445.1 Gemmatimonadota bacterium
AGCGGCGGCACCAGGTCGCGGGCGAAGCCGACCAGCCGGACCTTCTCCTCCTCGTCCAGCAGCACGCCCTCGCCCGTCGACCCGAACAGCACAATGCCGTCGAGCGGGTGCTCGAGCCAGCGGCGCAGGTTCTCGCGGAAACGGACCGGCGAGATCTCGCCGGTCGACGGCTCGAACGGCGTCGTCACCGGGACGAGGACGCCGCCCAGACCGTTACGCAAACGTCTTCACCTTCAGCTCGAAGTCCGTCGGGTTGTTCGCGTTCGCTTTCGCCGTCTCGAAGTCCACGATATCCGCAGCGACCAGATCGATCAGGTGCTGATCGAACGTCTGCGAGCCGTACGTCTCCCGCCCCTCCGCGATCAGGTCGAAGATCTCGTCCGTGCGCGCGGGGTCGCGGATCGCGTCCTTGATCGTCCCCGTCGCCACCATCACCTCGCACGCCGCGATGCGTCCTTTCCCATCCTTCTTCGGCAGCAGCCGCTGGCTGATCACACCCTGCAGCGTCTCCGACAGGCGCACGCGCACCATCGCCTGCTCCTCCGGCGGGAACACGGCCACAATGCGCGACAGCGTCTGCACCGCGTTCTGCGTGTGCAGCGTGGAGAAGACCAGGTGCCCCGTCTCGGCGGCCTTCAGCGCCGTGTCGATCGTCTCGGTGTCGCGCATCTCGCCCACCAGGATCACATCCGGATCCTCGCGCAGCGCCGCGCGCAGCCCGCTGGCGAACGACTCCGTGTCCAATCCGACCTCGCGCTGCGTGATCGAGCTGTTCACGTCGCGATGCAGGAACTCGATCGGGTCCTCCAGCGTGACGATGTGCTTGTGAAAATTGCGGTTGATGTGCAGCAGCATGGCCGCGAGCGTGGTGCTCTTGCCCGAGCCGGTCACGCCGGTCACCAGCACCAGCCCGCGCTCGTGCTCGGCGATCCGGCTCAGCACGGAGGGGAGCTTCAGGTCCTCCACCGTCGGGATCTCGATCGGGATCACGCGCATGACGATCATGAGCGAGCCGCGCTGCCGCAGAATATTGACGCGGAAGCGGCCCACGCCCGGCGCGCCCCAGGAGCAGTCGAAGTCCCGGAGCTGATCGATCTTGTCCTTCTCCCACGCCGGCAGGAGCTGGTGCGCGAGCTGCCGCGTCTGCTCCGGCGCGAGCTGCTGTTTGGTCATGGGAACGAGATCGCCCCGGACGCGCGCGCGAATGTAATCGCCCGCCTTGATATGGATGTCCGACGCGCCGTTCTGGATCGCGGCCTTGAGGATGTCGATCATGGCGACTCGGGGGTGCAGGGTTCTACAGTTGGGCCACCTTCTTGATTCCCGGCGCTGCCAGCAAATGGGTCACGATGTATTCACGGTTGCGATGGGGCCCCGTGATCAGCAGCGCCGCCGTATACGCATCCGGCCTCTTCTCCACCTCGAGGGTGTCCACCTGGAACTCGAGCTCGCCCAGCAGCTGCTCGAGGCGGGTGATCATCGCGGGCTGCGGCTCGACCGTCACCTGCAGCGTCTGCTCCGCGCGCCGCGTGATCAGGTGCTGCTCCGCCTGGCGCAGCAGGATCAGCACGAGGATGACCAGCAGCGTGGTGCCGACGGCTTCCAGGTATTGCGCGGCGCCGACGGCCATGCCGATCGCGGCCACGACCCAGAGCGTGGCCGCGGTGGTGAGCCCGACCACACTGCCGCGCGCCTGCAGGATCGTGCCGGCGCCCAGGAAGCCGATCCCGCTCACGATCTGGGCGGCGACGCGACCGGGGTCCGCGTTGGTCGTGCGCGGATCCGCCATCTCCGCGATCACGAAGGAGAGCTCGGTCAGCAGTGCGGCGCCCACGCAGATGAGCAGGTTCGTGCGCAGGCCGGCCGGCTTGCCGCTGACCTCCCGCTCGAGGCCGACCGCACCGCCCAGCAACGCGGCCAGGAGCAGCCGCGCGAGCAGATCGAGCCGGAGGAATTCGAGAGCTTCCAGCGAGGGCCACGTCATGGGCGACCTCGGATGTGTGCGCGTGAATGACTCGCCGGCGCTCAGAGCCCCAGCACGTCGCGCATGCCGTACCATCCCGGCGGCCGGCGCGCGGCCCAGCGCGCGGCGACCAGCGCTCCCTCGGCGAACAGGGCGCGATCCTCGGCCTGGTGCGCGAGCTCGAGGCGCTCGCGCGGGCCGAGGAACAACACGCGGTGCTCGCCGACGACGTCGCCGCCGCGGATCGCGTGGAATCCGACCTCCCCCGCCGGCCTTACGCCCGTACGGCCACTGCGGCCGTCGCGCCGGAGCCGGTCCAGCGCCGCGCTGCGCGCCTCGGCGATCGCGCGCCCGAGCGCGAGCGCGGTCCCGCTCGGCGCATCCGCCTTGTGGCGGTGATGCGCCTCGAGGATCTCCACGTCGTAGCGGTCGGGCGGCAGCCGCTTCGCCGCCTCGCTCACCAGGCCCAGGAGCAGGTTGACGCCCACGCTGAAGTTGGCGGAGACGACGACGGGGCTGCGCTCTGCCGCACTGCGCAAGAGAGACAGCACCTCTTCATCCAGGCCCGTGGTCCCGACCACGAGCGCGCGGCCGGCCAGCGCGCGCGCCTCGCGCCGCAGCAGCTCCGCGGTGAAGACCGGTGCGGAGAAGTCGAGCAGCGCGTCCGCCATGGCCAGCAGTTCGGCGGCGGCACCCGGCTGCGCGAGGGGCGGCGCCGGATTCCCGGGCTCTGCTTCGCCGCGTGCGCCGGCACGGTCGATCCCGCCGACCAGCCTGAGATCGGGCGCCGCTGCGATCAGGCCGGCCAGGGTGCGCCCCATCCGGCCGGTGGCGCCGGAGACGACGATGCGGAGTTGATTGATCATTACGGCAAATCTACAGCACGCAAGCCTGACCGGCTTCGGTACCGTCGCATCCTCATGCCCGTACCATCGGCTGGAGGCCCGCTTCGCGCAGCGCGGCGATCAGTCGCTCGCGGCCCGCGCCATCCGGCGCCGTGAGCGGAAGGCGCAGCGGCCCGACATCGAAGCCCAGCCACGCCACGGCGGTCTTCACCGGGATCGGGTTCGGCTCGGCGAAGAGCGCACGGACCAGCGGCAGATAGTGGAGCTGAAGGCGCGCGGCTGCGCGCGTGTCGCCATCCAGGAACGCGTGCACCATGCGGCTGGTGTCGCGCGGCGCCACATTGGCGAGCACGCTGATCACGCCCACGCCTCCGAGCGACAGGATCGGTACGATCTGGTCGTCGTTGCCACTCCAGAGCGCGAGCGCGGGCGCGATACGCGCCAGCTCCGCGATCTGCACGATGTCGCCGCACGCCTCTTTCACGCCGATGACCCGCTCGTCGGCCGCCAGCTCGGCGATCGTGGCCGGCAGCACGTTCACCGCCGTGCGGCCGGGCACGTTGTAGACGATCAGGGGCAGATCGGCGGACTCGAGTACCGCGCGGTAATGCGCGAGCAGCCCTTTCTGCGTCGGCTTGTTGTAGGGCGGCGCGCTGACCAGCACGGCGTCCGCGCCCGCCTGCTTCGCCTGCTGCGCCAGCCGCACGACCTGCCGGGTGTCGCTGCCGCCGCACCCGGCCACGACCGGCAGGCGGCCGCGGTTCTCATCGACCACGACCTCGATCGCGACGCGCTGCTCTTCGGGCGTCATGGTGGCGGCCTCGCCCGTCGATCCGCACACGATGAGCGCGTCCGTGCCC
>JACQPS010000059.1 GCA_016207445.1 Gemmatimonadota bacterium
CCTGCCGCAGGCGAGGAATCGCGCAACCTGGTTTTCCTTGCGTGAGAGACCGAAGCACTCTCGCAGCAAGGAGTCGGGTGGCAGCCACTTCGTATCGGGCATCATCGCGCGCTTCCTTGGTTCAGGAGATCAAAACGCCAATTGCAATCGCCCGACCGGTGTAGCTCGTCCCGTGCCGCGTGCGCGCGATTTTGCAAGTTATTGAGGAGTATGCGGTTAGCGACGTCGCCTACACGCGTTCGCGGCGCCTCATGTAATGACTCGTTACGTCGATACACGGGATGAGGCGCGCGAGGGCGGCGAGGAACTCGAGGGGCGAGAGGGCGAGGATCGTACGGCCGTCGGGCGTGGGCCGCGCCGGTTGGTAGAGGACCCGGACGGCGGCGTTGCCGGGCCGTGCGGCTGTCGCCGGGCCGCTGGCGTGGCGCTCGACGCGCAGGCGCTCGAGGGCGAAGGGCGGGCGGGCACAGTATCTCAGGAGCCGTTCTCTGCCGGCGCTGTCGGAGCCGTGGATGCGGACGGAGGCGTCCAGGCTGAAGCCGCCGGCGGCCTGCCAGGTGAGCATGTTGGCAACGGTGTGATCGTCGAGGAGGCCGCGGCGCTGAAAGAGGCGGAGCACGCGGCGCTGCAGCGTGCGCTGGAGGCGGTGGACGTCGTCGTCGGAGAGGCGCGTCGCCTCACGGAAGGCGAGGCTGCCCGCGTCGCCCTCGGCGAAGAGGCCGTCGAGGACGACCACGTGGAAGTGGAAGTGGGGGTTGGCGACCGTACTCCCGCAGCGTGCTGAGCACCGCCTGGCTCAGTTGGGCCGGTGTGTCGCCTTTCACCGGGACGAGCACTTCGGCGCCGAGCTCGTTCAGGAATCGAACCGTGGCCATCGAATTGACCTCCGGAAGGTGCTACGGCGCCGCGCCCGGACCGCCCGGGCTGAAGCGCGGAGCAGGGTTTCGCCGTGCGTGGGCACTAACACCCTTCCTGCTCTTCTCCGGCTCGAGCAGTGCCGTCGTACTGCGAGGTGCACGGCGCAGGCGCTCAGGGACGCCGCTTGCAGAGGTTATCACGGTATGATAACTTTGGGGGAGTGATGAGACCGCGGGATCCAGGCCTCGATACCCTTCTCGATCTCGACGGCGTGGTGCTGGTCGTGGATCCCGAAGGGAGGTATTGGGTTCGGTTCGTGGTGACGCAGGTGCCGGTATCGTCCGAGAAGCCTCAGGGTCTCGACTATTCGCTGACGCTTCACGGTCCGCGCGGCGAGCGGCTGGTCGGATTCGACAATGCGCATCCGGTTGGCAGGCGCGAGCGAGGCGAACCGCACGACCACCGGCATCGGCTGAGGACGGTCAAGCCCTACGAGTACCAGGACGCGGCGAGCCTGCTGGCCGATTTCTGGACGGCGGTGGATGCCGTTTTGCGCGAGAGAGGAGTGATCCAGTGACTACACTGAAGGTGGGCATTGCCAGCTACGGGGAGATGAAGGCCAGGACGCTTCGCATCGCGCGCGGCGAGCTGCGCGTCGCGCGCGACGAGCCCAAGGTCTGGTTCACCTCGACGGAGTCCTTCGCGAAGCTATTGTCCGCCAAGAATCGCGAGCTGCTGCGGGTCATCGACGAGCATGCGCCAGGCTCGCTCGAAGAGCTGGCTCAGATGACAGGTCGGGCGAAGTCGAACCTGTCGCGGACGCTCAAGGCGATGGAGGGCTACGGCATTATCCGCCTGGATCGCGGCGAGCGAGGCCGGATCAAACCTCGCGTATTGGCGGACAAACTGGAGCTGGATGTGCCGCTTACGCGGCGCAGCGTGGGCACTCGGAGTCGGCGCGTGAGTTGATCAGCGAATCGACCCGGAAGGCCGCGGATCTCCTGAACGTCTCGCGGCGGTACCTGATCCAGCTCCTCGAGGCCGGTGAGATCCCGTTCAGGATGGTGGGCAAGCGGCGCCGGCTCCGCCTGTCGGACGTGCTGGTGTACAAGGCGCGCGCGGATGCGGAGTCGGAGCGGGCGTTCCAGGACTTGGTCGCGCAGGCTCAGGAGCTCGGCATGGGGTACTACTAACCCATTCGGCGGCCGCCCGTTACCGGAAGTGCGACAGAGGGAGCTATGATCCAAGCTCGGTTGGAGGTCGATGGCGCGGAGCTCATTGAAGCCGCGCGATTCCTTCGAAAGATGGCAAGGGCCTCGGCTGGCTCGGAGCTCCTACTTTCATATGCCGATGCCACGTTGGTGCTTGAGATTCTCGGCACGACGTATTCTGTTCCGGCTTCGGGCACCTGGCCCGGTGTTTGTCGTGTGGCGAAGCGGTTCGTAGGGCTACTTGCGAAGATTCCAAAGGGGCGGGTCTCACTTACGGTCATGGAGACGGGCCATCTGCACGTAGAGAATTCGACCGTTGAATGCCTGTGGGAGCGTGCGGCTTCGGCAAAGATCGAAATGCCCGTAAATCCCACACTGCTTGAAGTTCTTCGTGTGGCCGCAGAGCACACCCCCGCCGATCTGGCAGCTTCTGGTCTGCTGGAGCTGGTTATCAAGGCAGATGGGGAGAGGAAGGATCGGATGCGCCAGGCCGCAGCCGCTCTCAAGCCATTCGGTGACGCCACGTCTGTGCTCACGGCCTGGGTTGATCAGCAAATAACAGATTGAGGCGAAGCCGAAATCCGCCGGGCGGCTTCCGCGTGCCCAGCGTCCCAATTCCGCATTGGCGCGCACGGCCGCAGCGGCTAAATTGAAACGGGCTATTGCTTCACCTCGATTCGGAGGGCGGTTCCTTGTGGGCTTGATTCATGTCACGGTGGCCGTGCGGGTCCCTGGTACCGCGGCTGCCGTCTACGAGGCGCTCTTCCTCGTGGACACAGGCGCGACCGACTCGCTGGCCCCCGCCGCCGAGCTCGAGCGGATCGGGTTGCGGCGCGTCGGCCGCACGACTTACGAGCTCGCCGATGGCACGCTCGCGGAATTCGACTTCGGCCTGGCGCAGATCGAGTTCATGGGCGAGGTGACGGCGGGCCGCGTCATCTTCGGTCCCGACCGTGCCGAGCCGATCCTGGGCGTGACGGCCCTCGAGTCGGTCGGGATTACCGTCGACCCTGCCACGCGCTTATTGAGGCGGCTTCCGGCCATTCCGTTGAAGTAGATGCCCAGGTTATTGCCGTCGTCGGGGCCCGGCCGGAAGCCTTGAGGACCGGTGCGCTCGCTCAGGATGACGGGTCCCGGTGCAGCGCCTCCCACAGTGCGGCTGCGCAGCCGCAAAGAAGGAATGCCGCAGCCAGAGTTGCCGTGAAGCCCGCCACACTCCCTGCCACGAACCGCAGCGCGAACAACTCCATGCCAGCCGTGTCGAATGCCTCGAGCGGCATCATGATGCCTCCTCCCTTCAGCGGCTTGCGCCCGCCGACTTCGCGCGCGCGGAGCGGAGGAAGTTGCTCATGATCCACAGCTCCGCCTGCGGCCGTCCTGCCGTGAAGGCGATGCGCCGGCTGGGCGCATGCACGCGGACGTCTTGGATGTCCTCGCTGGTGAAGCCGAGCGGCTCGGGATCGCCTCCGTCTACGGAGACTCGCATGAGCCGAGTCGGGCTCTGGAGTGAGAACAAATCGATCAGCTCGACGAACAGGAGGTGCCGGCCGTCAGGACCCCAGCGGAGTGATCGCATCTGGGCGCTGGCGACTTTGCGAGGCTCACCTCCCTCCAATGGTATTACCATGGCGTCGTGCGGCCGGGTCGGCGTTCCTCCGTGCCAGCTGACGAACGCGAGGTCCTTGCCAGCGGGGGAGATGGCAATGCTCCGGATCTGCTCGTTGTATGGCGTTGTCATGCTGAAGATCACGCGTTCGTTCCCGCTGCGCAGGTCTCTCGCCACGATCCGCTTCTCTTGCGTCGGCTTGTTGGCTTCTTCCTCCTCGAGGATGACCAACGCTGCGCCGTCGGGCGTGAGCTCGACCTGGCGCATGCCCCAACCCTGCGTCCTCTGCAGCAGCGGCTCGGTGCGGCCCGTCTGCACATCGAAGCGGAAGACGCTGCTGCGGCCTTTGTCGTCGCGTGCATTCAGCAGGAGCGAACTGCCATCGGCAAACCAGCGCAGCGACTGGACGTAGCCGAGCCGGTTCGACAGCGCCAGCTCGCGCACCTCGCCGGTCTCGAGGGAGCGGATCGCCAGCTTGCGCGGGGCCAACATCGGTGGGCCCTGCCCGACCACATAAGCCAGGTGGCGGCCGTCCGGTGACCAGGCGGGGCGCTGTGTGCTGCCCAACCCGCGGGTTGTGACCTTCACCGGCGAGCCCGCGATCGCGCCGGTTTTCGCGTCCAGCGTCGCCACGAACACGTCCCGCGTGCCGGTTTGGATGGCGTACATGTAGGAGCCATCCTTCAGGAACGCGATCGGAAACGCCTGGAACATGTCGGGCTTCACGAGCTCGGGCCGACCCGTGGCTCGCCCGTCTACCACCGGCAGCAACCACGCGCTCGGGGTGCCCGTACGGTCGCTCAGGTAGAGGACGCTCCCATCCGGCGCCCAACCCAGCACAAAGTCTTCCGCCGGGTGCTGCACCAGCCGGGTCTCGCGGCCGCCATCGACCGCGAGCGCGTACACGTCGCGCTCCTGCGTGTCCTTGTCGGGCGGGAAGTCGTAGACGATCCAGCGGCCGTCCGGGGAGAAGTTCATGCGGACCGGATTCCTCCAGTCGAGCGTCTTCAGCACCCGCGTGGAGTCCCCCGCAGCGGAGACGAGCACGATCTGCACGACGTTGTCTTCTGTGGCGCGCCAGCCCAGGATCCAGCGTCCATCTGGGGACCAGTCCTCCGCCTCGATCCACGGCGTGTTCCTGCCGTCGTAGATGACGCGCGGCTCGGATTTTCCTGCCGCATCGGACACACGCAGCTGCCATTCGGCGGGACGGTCCCCATTCCACCAGTTGAAGACCACGCGCCTGCCGTCCCGCGAGAAGCGCGGGAACAGGCCAAAGCCGGGCTGGTAGGGCGCGACGTTGCGCGTCAGGCGCACGGTGTCCTTTTTCGCCAGATCGACTACGGCCAGGTCACCCGTCATCCAGTCGGTCAGCGCGAGCCGCTTCCCGTCGGGTGTGGGCCCCACTAGGAAATCCCCCTCTGACCCGTACCAGACGCGTCGCGTCACGGTCGGAATCGTTTCCGCCGGCGCAGCCTCGAGTACCGGCGGCCGGTCGGCGGCGAACGCCTCGCCGGACAGGCCCGAGCTCGACGAGCTACGATCACAGGCGGCGAGGAAGAGGACGAAGGGCAGGAGATAACGGGGGCGAATCACGGGGTCCCTCCTTGGTCGAGAGCACGCGCTGACGGCGGGGGTTAAAGCGAAGCGCGTGCCCCGGTCTCGAATTTTTCGCAAGTTGCCGTGTGAGACAGACTTAGGCGGAATCTACAGGGCGTCGGGGTCGGCGCCGCCGTTCCATTTCGATACGCTTGGCGTAGCGGGCGTTACGCCCCCGGACTCCGCCGGCAAGGTCAGCCGCGCCGTGGTGCCTACGCCTCGCTCGCTCTCGAGCGTGAGGGCGCCTCCCAACGCGGTCGCGATCCGGCGCGCGATGGCGAGCCCGAGTCCGGTGCCCTCGGACTTCGTCGAATAGAAGGCGTCAAACACTCGCTCCAATTGTTCCGGCGGGATGCCGGCGCCATTGTCCTCGATCGTCACCCGCACGCGCCCGTCCGCGCTCTCGACGCGCACGACTGCCCGGCCTCCCGGCTCCAGCGCGTCCGCGGCGTTTAGCAGCAGGTTGAGAAAAAGCTGCTCCAGCGCGGCCGCGTCCCCCCGGGCGTGGGCGCTGCCGCCACTCCGGTCCACGACCTCGGCGCGCGCGCCCCGGCTGGCGAAGCGCGGACCCGCCGCGGCTACTGCTGCGGCGAGGGGCTCGCGCACATCCACGACGGACAGCTCGACGCGTCCGCTCCTGGCCAGGCGCAGCGCTCCCGCCACCGAAGCATCCAGGCGGTCGATCTCGCGGATCGCGCGGCGGAGGAGCTCGCGCGTACGGTCTTGATCCTCGACCCGCTCCGCCGCGCGCTCCAGGTCCAGCCGGATCGAGGTGAGCGGGTTCCGGACTTCATGGGCGATGGAAGATGCCAGCTCGCCCATCGCGGCCAGCGCCTCCTGGTGCGAGAGCCGCTGCAGCGTGCGCCGGAGGCTCTCGGTCATGGTGTTGAAGGCGCGGCCCAGCCGCTCGATCTCATCGGGACCCTCGGCGGCGACGCTGCGATCCAGCTCGCCTCGGGACACGGCGTCGGCAGCCTCCGCCATGCGCTCGAGCGATCGGGTGATGCGGCGCGTTGCCAGCGTGGCGAGCAGCACGGTGGCGGCGACGGCGAGGAGCAGGGCCAGCGTCCCGCGCCGCGTCGCCGCCTGTAGCGGTGCGGTGAAGGGCTCGGTCGGCGCCGCCAGAGCCAGCCGCAGGGGCGGCTCGCGCAACCCGCGCTGCACCGCCAGCCAGCGTTCGCCTCCCCAACGGAAACCGTCCGTCTTGAGGAGGTCGGGGTCGATGGACACCGGCAGAAGGGGTGCGCCGCTCTCCGGGTCGAAGGCGGCGAGGACCGAGCCGCCGACGCTGGTGAGCAGGAGACCGGTCGGGAGCAGCACGCCGGGAGGCACCTGTGCTTCGACGATTCCCAACGGCTTGGCGGAAGCGACGTCGTATACGGGGATCCGTACCGGGAGCACCGGACCGCGCGGCTCGGTCCCGGGGGCCCCGCCGGCGCCGCCCTCGAGGCGGCCGCGCACGTCCCCGGCGGTGTCGCGCAGAATCACGACGGCAGCCGCGTCGGCGATGTCGCCCCAAGCCTCGGCAACGTCGGGCGGCAGCGCTCCCGCCGCGGCCAGCTCGGTCCGCTCGCCCCGGAGGAGCGACTGCACGGCCGGCGTTTCCGCCAGGCGCAGCAGCTGTGAGCGCCGGCTCACCCAGTTTACTCCCGTCTGTTGCACGATCTCGTGCAGCGAGCGCTCCAGGCGCCGCCGCACCAGTGCCTCACCCGAGCGTTCCGCCACGCCGACGAGCCACAGGCCGACGAGCCCCAGGGGAAGCAGCACGCCCAGGAGCACGACCAGCAGCAGGCGCGTGCGCAGACTGAAGGAGCGGCTTCGAAGGAGGCTGCGCCGGGCACGCGACGCGTGCGGCGTTACGGTTTGCGACGACGTCGCCAACGTCACGCTATGCCATCCCGTATTTCTGGAGCATCCGGTAGAGTCGTGGCTTCGACACACCCAGCAACTCCGCCGCGCGCGTCTTATTCCCGCCCGTCGCCGCCAGCGCCCGGCGCAGATGTTCCGCTTCCATCTCCTCGAGCGTGGCGAAGCCCTGCGCCGCGGCGTCGGCCCGCACGTCCAGCTCCAGCAGCTCCGGCCGCAGCACGTTGCCGGTCGCGAGCACGACCGCACGCGTGATGCAGTTCTCCAGTTCGCGCACGTTCCCCGGCCATTGGTGCTGGAGGAGCGCGTGCACGACGTCGTCGGGTACGGTGGGCTCCGGCTTTCCGAGCTCCTGCGCCGCCTTGCGCACGAAGTGGCCGGCCAGGAGCGGAATGTCCTGCACGCGCTCGCGCAGCGGCGGCAGCCGGATCTCCACGACGCGCAGCCGATAGTAGAGATCCTCGCGGAATTCGCCGCGCTCGACGCGCTGCTCGAGGTCGCGATGGGTCGCTGCGATGACCCGGGCTTCCGTGCGCTCCGCGCGCTCCGCGCCGACGGGGTGGAACTCGTGGTCCTCCAGCACGCGCAGCAGCTTCGACTGGAATTCCGGGCTCGTGTCCCCGACTTCGTCCAGGAAGATGGTGCCGCGTCCCGCCAGCGCGAACCGGCCGCGGCGGTCCGCCACGGCGCCCGTGAAGGCGCCCTTCACGTGCCCGAACAGCTCGGACTCGAGCAGGGTCTCAGGGAGCGCGGTGCAGTTTACCGCGATGAACGGCTGGTCCGCTGCCGCGGAGTTGTAGTGGATGGCGCGGGCCACCATGCCCTTGCCGGTGCCCGTCTCGCCGCGGATCAGCACGCTGACGCGGCTGGCGGCGAGCTGCCCGACCACCTTGTAGATCTCGATCATGCGCGGTTCGCGGCCCACGAGCTGGTCGAGGTGGTAGGCCTCCGCCTTCGCGCGCGCGGCGGGTCCATGGCCCTCCCGTGTCTGCCGGTCCTCCAGCACGCGGCGCAGCACCTCGCGCAGCTCACCGAGCTCCAGCGGATTCACCAGGAAGTCGAAGGCACCCTCGCGCATGGC
>JACQPS010000065.1 GCA_016207445.1 Gemmatimonadota bacterium
AGGGGCTGCGCCGGCTGGACGAGGAGGAGTTCGATCTGGTCCTGCTGGACATCCTGATGCCCGGGATGGACGGCGTCGAGGTGCTGCGGCGGATCAAGGTGCAGCGGCGCGAGATTCCGGTGATCATGATCTCGTCGCTGGATGAGATCGAGGGTGCCATCCGCTGCATGGAGCTGGGCGCTGCGGACTACCTGAGCAAGCCGTTCCACCCCACGCTGCTGGACGTTCGCATCGGCGCGGTGCTGGGCATGCGGCGGCTACAGGAACGGGAAGCCCAGTACCGGCAGCGGCTCGAGCTGGCGGATACGCTGTCGCGGCGACTGCTGCTGGGCACGTGTCCCGCCGGCGTTGTCGAGCGCGTGCGCACGGGCGACGCGGCTCTGATCGAGAGCTACGCCGAGGCCACGGTGCTGGTGTGCGATCTCGAGCGCGTGGCGCGCGGCGGAGCCCGTGCCGATGCCGGCGAACGCGCCGCGCGCTTCGAGCGTGCCCTGAGCCTGCTCGAGCAGGCGGCGCGCGCGCAGGGCCTGGATACCCTGCTCCTGCAGGGCGCGGCCGCCGTGCTCGCGGGCGGCATTCCTACCCCGGTGGCAGATCATGCCGAGCGGGTCGGTGAAGCGGCGCTCGCCGCTCTCGCCGCGCTGCGCGCGGAGTGGGGCTCGGAAGACGTGCCGATCCGCTTCGGGTTGCACTCCGGCGCCGCGGTCGGCGGCGTCATGGGGGCCGAGCGGCTGTCCTATCAGTTGTGGGGCGACGCCGTCGATCTTGCCCGCCGGCTGGAGGCCCAGGCGGAGCCCGGCTCGATTCACGTCTCCCCCGCGACTCACGCCCTGCTCAAGGACCGGTTCGCGTTCACGAGTCGCGGCGTGCTCGAGGTGCTGGGGCGCGGGCAGATGCGGACCTACGTGCTGCACGGCCGGGCGCTGCAGCCGGCGGGCGAGTAAGCCATCATTCACCGCCCAGACCGCAAAGGACGCTGAGCAGTTTCCGGAAGCGAGGACGAGACGGGAGCGGTGAAATCCATCCGAGCGGCTATCGCGTGACGATGGCCATCGGCCAGTAGCGGTCGTAGGTCGTCTGCGAGATGGTGGGGATCTGGGCGTTGCGGGTCTCGCGGCGCACGCGGTCGCGCGCGTACTCCATGAGCTCGCCCAGCGTCACGATGTAGTCCCGGTCCTCGTCGGCCTCGCCCTGCAGCCCCTGCAGGATGAAGTGCGTGAAGACGCCGTGGCCGCCCCCCCACTGCTCGCCCTCCTGTGACAGCTGTGCCGCCTCGGAGGCGGTGAAGGCGACGAACCCGCCCGTGGACGAGCTGATCGCGTCCAGGAACACCTGATTGATCTGGTTGATGTTGACGGCGCGGCCGCCGCTGACGCCCACGCCCGCCGAGTGGCACGCGTCGGCGAACAGAATCTTGTTGCGCGCGTACGCGGCGTTGATCGCCTCGTTCACGTCGTTCATGGGAATGCCGGTGGCGGCGAGATCCTTGAGCTCGGTGTCGTAGGCGAGCACGTACAGGTTCTTGAGCCGCTCGGGGTCGGGCATGCCGTGCCCCGCGATGTAGATGAAGACCACGTCGTCCTCGGTGGACTGCTTGAGGAAGGTGAACAGGGCGGAGCGGATGTTGCGCGCGGTGGCCTTCTCGTTCAGCAGCAGGAGCATCTGGTCCTGGGGGATGCCGCCGAGGCCCGCGTCGGGCGAGCGCAGGAAGTCGTAGACGGCCTGCGCATCGTCGTCGGCGTACTTGAGGTCCGGGATGTCGGGGTCGACGTAGTCGCTGATGCCGACGACGACGGCCCAGCGCTTCCCCTTGAAGCCGCGCAGCGCACCGGTGGTGGGTGCCGCCGCGGCGGTGGGCGGCGGCGGCTCCGAGGCCTGGACCGCGTACACGCGAGCGGTGACGCGGCCATCGTTGCCCCAGACGGCGACCTCGATCTCGCGCAGGTTCACGTCGATGGGGGCGAAGCCGACGAACGTGCCGGAGGTCCCGGATTCGTCGAGCGTGAGCGCCGCGCGCGCGCCGTTGATCTTGACCGCGCTGACGCCGCTGGAGTGGCGGACCTGCCCGCGAATGCGGAGCGACTGCCGCGCCACCGCCTGGATGCCGCGCCGCCCCGCGCCGCCCCACTCGGCCGGCTCGACGATGTCGAGCGCCGGGCCGCCGCTGTCTTCGCCGCGCCGCTCCGGCTCCGCCGCAGCCGGCGGCTGGGGCTGTGCTGCGGCTTCGGTCACCGGCAGGGCCGGCGGCGCGCCGGCGGCCGGCGTCCCCGGCGTCGCCCTGAGCGCGAGGCCTTCCTGGATGCGCCAGAGCTTGATCTTGCCATCGAGGGCGGAGGTGGCCACCACGACCGGCTCGCCGCCGAGCGCCGGATAATTGGCGTTGCTCATGGCGCCGACCTCGGCCCGCCGATCCACGGCCCACAGCTTGGTGTTCGCATCGATGCTGCCGCTGATCAGGCGCTTGCCGTCGGGCGTGAAGGCGAGGCGCGTGATCATGGCCGTGTGGCCCTCGAGCGTGGCCGTGCGCGCGCCCTGGTCCACCGCCCAGAGGAAGATCGCGCCGTCGTCGCCGCCGCTGGCCAGCGTTTTCCCGTCCTTCGCGAAGGCCAGCGCCGTCACCTGGCCCGGGTGTCCCGACAGCCGCTTCGCCTCGGTCTTGCTCTTCACATCGAAGACGACGACGCTGCCGTCGTTCGTCCCGGCCGCGAGCCAGCGTCCGTCGGGACTGAACGCGACCGACGGCACGAACACCGCCTCGGGCTTGAGCGTCGCCACGTCGCCCGACTCGAGCGAGAGCAGGATCACTGCACCCGCACTTCCGTCCGTTCCCGCGCTCGCCACCCACTTGCCGTCCGGGCTGATCGCCACGCCCATGCCGAGCGCCATCGGCCCCGCGATCGAGCCCGCCTCCTGCGCCGCGTCCACCGACCAGATCTTGGTCTTCAGGGAGTGTGCGCTCACCAGGATCTTGCCGTCCGGGCCGAGCGCGAGCGCCGTGATCTGCTCGTTGGGACCGCGCAGGCGCTTGAGCTCCTGCCCGGTCTCGACCGACCACACCTTGATCAGACCGTTCAGGTCGGCGCTGGCGAGGAGCTTCCCGTCGGGCGAGAGCGCGAGCGCGCCGATATACGTGCCGCCGTGGCCACCCAGCGTCTTCCATTCGGCGAGGGAGACGAACTGAGCGGAGATGCGGGCCGGCAGGAGAGCGCTGGTAAGGAGG
>JACQPS010000055.1 GCA_016207445.1 Gemmatimonadota bacterium
ATCGTCGCCTCCGCGCCGCGCGCCTCGTGCTCGGCCAGCGCAGCGCCCAGGTCGAAATCCGTGAGCACGTCGCCGCTCAGGACCAGCACGCGCTCGCCCGCGTAGCGGACCGCACCGGCGGTGCCGTAGACGGCGTCGGCGATGACGAACTGCATGCGCACGCCGAAGGCGGCGCCGTCGCCGAAGTAGCGCATGATCTGCTCGGGCTGGAAATACAGGATGGCGACCAGATCGGTGATGCCGTGCCGCTTCAGGAGCTCGACCGTGTGCTCCATGATCGGTCGGTTCGCCACCGGCACCATCGGCTTGGGGCGCTGGATCGTCAGCGGCTTCAGGCGGGTGCCGAACCCGCCCGCCAGGATCACGCCTTTCATTGTGCCTGCAAGCTACCCGGCGGAGGGTGTGGTGAGCAACCCGCTCATCGGCAGGGGCCGCACCATCTCACGCAGAGGACGCAGAGGGGAACAGAGAGGCGCGGAGAACGGAATTGAAAATTTGTCAAAATCTGTTCTCCGCGCCTTTCCGTTCGACTCCGCGTCCTCCGCGTGAGATAATCGCGTCAAATAACCCTCGCGTATTCGAGAATGGCTCCTCGCAAGCTGGTACCCTACCCGCTTCCGTTCCCGTTCCCGTGCCGTTTCTCTTGACGCCTCCGCGCCGGCAGCCAATCTTTGGGTTGCCTGCCACCCCAGGCCCTTCTCCCACAACAGACCGGCGCATGGAGCGACTGAGGACGAAAGAGGCCGCCGAGGCCGCGCTGCGCGAGCTCCCGTCCGTGCTGGGCGCCTCGGTCCGCGAGGACATCCGCGGGCACCCGCGCGAGGTGCACGTGCTGATCCGGGCCGGGCCGGACGTGCGGCGGCTCGCGCGCGACGTACGCGACCTGCTCGAGGAGCGCCTGGGCATCCCCATCGACCAGCGCGTGATCAGCATCGCCCAGCTCTCCGAGAGCTACGAGGCCGCGCCGGTGAAGGAGATGGTGTTCGAGCCGCCTGCCGTGCCCGACGCGCCGGCCGCCGCGCCCGCGCCGGCCCGGCCGGCGAAGCCCGCGGCCGAAGAAGAGCAGACGGCCGAGCCGCGCTTGATCTACTCGGGGCTGGAGTCCGTCACCCGCGCCGCGCGCTGCACCATCCGGGTTCAGCTCGAGTACGATGGCAGGGAGTTCCAGGGCGAGGCGGCAGAAATGGATGCCGGCCAGGGTCGTGTCCGGGCCGCCGCGGCCGCCGCGCTGCGCGCCGCCACGGCCGCCTGCCTCGATTCGATCCGGCTCGAGCTCGAGCAGGCGTCGGTCGTGAAAGCGCACGACCGGGACTACGTGCTGGTGAGCGCCCTCGCGATCTCGCCGCTCCTGGGGCGGCGCCCGGTCCCACTCGTGGGCGCGCAGCCGCTGGAAACCGGAGACCTGGAGCTCACCGCCGCCCTGGCCGCGCTCAAGGCGGGCAACCGCGTGCTCGGGCTCGGGTTGCGCGCGCCGCGCCCTCAGCCCGCGCGCAGGAGGGACGTCAGGGCGTAGTAGCGCCGCGAGGCGTCCGCCTGCACCGCCACGCGCTGGGCCAACAACCGGGCCAGCGCCTGGTCGATCGCATCTTGCTTCTGGCCCAGCCGCTCGGCCACCTCCGACGCCACCGCCGCCTCCACAGCGTCCAGCGCGCACCACGCCGAGCGCTCGAGCGGGCTCAGGCCCCCGAGCAGCGTGAAGCCGACGTCGTCCAGCTCCGCCACCAGGGCCAGCCCGTAGCGCGCCAGCACCGCCTCGATCGTCTCCCGGTGCCGGCTCCCCACCCCGCGCGCCACGAAATACGCCTCGGCCGGCCGGTCGTCGCGCTGAAAGCGGGCCAGCAGCTTCGCAATCGCCTCATCCGCGCAACTGTAGTCCAGCACCACCACCTGGCTGAAGTCCAGCACCGACAGGCAGGGCGCGCCCAGTTCACAGATCTGGCTCTCGATCCCCACCCGCAGCGCTTGCCCGGTGGGCCGCGTCACCAGGTGCGAGTACAGCGTGGCCACCGAGCGCCGCACCAGCGCCGACAGGTCGATGCGCAGCGGCACCGGCCGCAGCGCGCTCACCGCCGCCTCCGCGGGCTGCTCCCGTCCTTCTGCCCCCCGGCGCTCCGTGCTCCCGCCCCGCCCGCGGGCGCGGCGGCCGGCTGGGTACGCGCCGGGAGCACGATGCCGATCTGTGCTCCCGGGAAGGGCGGCAGCTGCTGCTCGAGCGGCGGAGCATCATCCCACGAGGGGACGTCCGCGATGCGGGCGGTGCCGCTGCGGATGGAGAGCTTGCCGCCCCAGCGGCCGACCAGCTTGCGGATCTGCTGGATGCCCTGGCCGCGGCCGGGGTCGTGGAAGCGGGTGAGCCCGTGGATGAGGGCGGCCTCGAGCGCGGTCGCGTCGCTCCAGCGGTCGCCGAAGCGGGCGGCGTGCATGCTGGCGAGCGAGCGCTTGAAGCCGATGCCGAGGTCCATGACGGCGATGACGGCCACCTTGCGGCCGAGGCGGCGGGCCCAGTTGTAGGTCTGGGTGGCGACCCAGCCGGGGGCATCGGCGTGCTCGACGATATTCTGGCACAGCTCGGAGAGGATGACGCTGAACTGGAAAGCCTCCTGGAGCGGGTAGCCGAGCTGGCGGGTGAGGATGGCGAGCGCGCGCTCGTTCACCCGGTCCACCACGTCGTGCACGTCGCCGTGCGAGCGAATCGGAGTGATCTCGAGCAGCACGTCCGACGGGGCGTCCGCCGTCCGCTTCGCGCCGCCGTGCAGCTCGAAGATGCCGGCCGCCTGCTCGAAGAAGCCCATGCGGGTGAGGTAGCTGAGGACGTCGGGCGATTCCGGGAGCTGGAGCAGCGGCCGTTCGCGGTCCGCGCCGGCCACGGTGCCGACGGCGAGCAGACCGAGCATGCCGTAGGGGTCGACCCAGCGAACCCGGCGCGCGTCCAGCAGCGCACGCTCTTCCGCGCCTCCGTCCAGCGGCTGCACCATCTGGTCGAAGCTGCGCTCCTCCAGCGAGGCGGGCACGGGGATCAGCTTCACGTCGTGATTTTTCCCTGCAGGAAGTGGTGGAGCCCGCTGGCCCCGCGGAATTCGACGTTGCGCCCCGCCGCGTTGTTCGCGGCGCGGATCGCATCCTCGAGCGAGGCGCGCTCGAGCAGCCGCGCGAAGCAGGTGGCACCCCAGACGTCGCCGCAGCCGGTCGGATCCCCTTCCCTGGGGCCGCCGTTCTCCAGCGGGATGCACTCGCTCGTGGCCGGGCCGGGGGCGCCGAGCGGGCGTGAGGCGGCCAGGCCGGAGCTGCGCCAGGCGCAGGGGTCGGGCTGGAAAGCCGGCGAGGCGACGTAGGCCGCGCCGCGTGGCCCGAGCGTGACCAGCAGGACGCGCAGGTCCTGCCCGACGACTTCCGCGGCGAAGACCCAGGGATCGCCCCAGAAATGGGCCAGCAGTGCGAGCTCGTCCTCGTTCACCTGCACCACATCGAAGCAGCGCAGCCACTCCTTCCAGGCGGCGAGCGGCTGCGGCACGCGCATGCCGCCGGGCGCCACGCCCAGCAGCAGCGAGTGCAGGTCGGCGTAGATCGGGCCCGCGAACGCGAGGCGGAGCTGCGTCGCCGCCTCCAACCCGAGCTCGAATCCGGAAATGAAGTTGACGTACAGCGCATCGAGCCGCTGTACGATGGGCGCGAGCTCGGACCAGTTCCACGCGGGCACTCCGCCCGTCAACCGCTCGCAGCGGCGGTCCTGATCCTGATAGCGCAGCTCGACGCGGTTGTTCGGCTCCGGCACGAAGCGCACGCCCGGCCGGGGATCCAGCCCGGGCAGCGCGTCCAGGAAACGGCGGGCTTGCGGCTCCAGGTCGCGGCCGACCTTGACCATCGGCACGACCTCCCAGCCGTGCGGGCGCAGCGCGGCCAGCGCGGCCAGCGCGTAGGTGATGCCACCCCACTCCTCGACCGGCTCCGCGCGCACGTCGCGCGCGTAGATCCGGTCCCAGACCATGGTGCCGATGACTCCGAGGCGTGGCATGCTTTGCGGGTGCTGCTACGTTCCCGGTGTTTTCAGTTGACAGTTGACAGTTTACAGTTGACAGTGAGATCCGGGGGTACTGGCAACTGTAAACTGTAAACTGTGAACTCATCAAACCTTCCCATACGTTTCCTTCTTGAACACCGCCGCCGCGCCCACCACCCCCGCCGTGCCCGGCAGCTGCCCCGCCACGATCTGGCATGCCTCCTCGGCACTGCGGAACGCGCGCCGCCGCACCTCCGCCCGCAGCGGCACGAAGAGGTGGTCGCCGGCGCGGGTGACGCCGCCGGCGATGACGACCATCGCCGGATTGAGTACGTTGATGATATTGGCGACGCCGGCGCCCAGAAACTTCGCCGTCTCTTTCATCACCTCGTTGGCGTAAGGATCCCCGAGCACGACCGCCTCGTACACGGTGGCGGCCGTGATGTCCTCGAGTTTGCCGCCGACCAGGTCCGGCAGCATGGTCTCGGCGCCCGCCTCGATCCCCTCGACCGCGCGCAACGCGATGGCCGGGCCGGAGGCGTACGCCTCCAGACAGCCGTAGTTGCCGCACTTGCACTTGCGGCCGGTGGAGTCGATGGTCATGTGGCCGATCTCACCCGCCGCGTCGCTCACGCCGTGGAAGATCTCGCCGTCGAGCACGATGCCGCCGCCGATCCCCGTGCCGAGCGTGAGGCCGACCAGCGTGTCCACCTCGCGGCCGGCGCCCAGCCACCACTCACCGTAGGTCGCGCAGTTGGCATCGTTATCGAGCGTGGCCGGCAGTCCGACCGCGTTCGAGATGAGATCGCGCAGGGGAAAGTTGCGCCACCCCAGGTTGGGCGTGTTGATGACGGTGCCGGTCTCGCGGTCCAGCGGGCCGGGCGAACCGATGCCGACGCCCGCGAAGGCTGCGCGCGCGCTGCCGTGGCGCGCCAGCACCTCCTGCATGGACTGCTCGATCATGGAGACCATGCGGTCCACGACGTACTTCGCGCCCCGCTGCGGCTCCGTTGGCAGGGAGTGTAGCGCGAGGACCTCGCCACCATCGATCGGTAGCACGCCGACCCCGATGTTGGTGCCGCCCAGGTCGACGCCGATCACCCATTTCTTCTCGTTGGGCTGCGCCATGTCGCTATCAGTTTACAGTTTACAGTTGACTTGACAGTTGACAGTTTGCAGCGTTGAGCTCGCGTCGGACATGGCAGCTTCGTGCGTCACCTCACTGTTAAACTGTTAACTGTCAACTGTGAACTGTTAACTGCTGTCGCACTGCAGCTTCCACCTCGGCGACCGTGACGAGCTCGAGGCACTCGCGCCGGGCATCCGGCAGCACGGTGCCGCTGCCGCGCCGCGGGCAGCGGTTCTGCACGCACGGCACGCACGGCAGCTCGGCGTGCCGGACCAACTTGTGCCCGGGCCCGAGCGGGCCGGTCACGGCCGGATCGCCCGCGCCCCAGAGCGAGACCGTCGGCGTCCCGACCGCTGCCGCCAGGTGCAGCGGCCCGCTGTCGTTGGTGACCAGCAGGTCACAGGCAGCGAGCCCCGCCGCCAGCAGCGGCAGATCCGTTCTCCCGCCCAGGTCGAGCGCGGCGCCGCCCGCCACGTGTGCCGTGAGCGCGCGCTCGCCTGCCGCGCCGAACACGGCCACGCGCGCTCCTTCCGCCGCGAGCCGCGCGCCCAGCTCGCGGAAGCGGTCCGCGCTCCAGCGGCGCGCCGAAGCCTTGCTCCCCGGAAAGAGCCCGATCAGCGGCCCCGCGGGCGCGCCCGGCACG
The DNA here is from genome assembly GCA_016207445.1 of Gemmatimonadota bacterium. Lineage (GTDB taxonomy): Bacteria > Gemmatimonadota > Gemmatimonadetes > Longimicrobiales > RSA9 > JACQPS01. The sequence continues at coordinate 5,770 of JACQPS010000055.1, forward strand.
AGATCGGCGAAGCGGTCGCGCAGGACTCCCGGAACGGGCAGGCGCGGCGCGGCTGGCTCGGCCGGCGTCGCCCCGGTCACCAGCATGAGGTACGAGGCCGCGCGATGCAATCCATTCGTGTGCGCGCGCGTCACCCGCTCCGTCAGCAGCGGCCCCCGGCCGTCGGTGTCGGTGCCGCGCCGCTGGCGCACCCCGGCCGCGGCGAAGAGCAGGGCGGCCGAGAAGGCAGGCGTGAGCAAAACGCCGCGGCCATAGCCGCGCCGCCGCAGCGCGCGGGCGCAGCGCACGAACCCGCCGCTCCCGCGCCCCAGCGGCACCACCCGCCCCGGCAGCGCCGCGAGGTCCAGCAACGGCGCGAGCCACGCCCGCACCACCACATCCGCCTCCCCCGCGGCGTGCAGCGCGGGCAGCGAGAGCACGAGATCGCCCAGGTGGTTGGGCGCGCGGATGACGAGATCGGCAGTCAGAACCGCTCGCAGTTGAGCGTACGGCAACGAAAATCCGTGCACGTACACGGCAGTTCTACCAGTCAGGAAGCCCGGCCCGCTACTCGCCTACCTGCAGCACGGCCAGAAACGCTTCCTGCGGAATCTCCACCACCCCGACCTGCTTCATGCGCCGCTTCCCCGCCTTCTGCTTCTCCAGCAGCTTGCGCTTGCGCGTGATGTCGCCGCCGTAGCACTTCGCGGTCACGTGCTTGCGCAGCGGGCGGATGCTCTCGCGCGCGATGATCTTCGTGCCGATCGCCGCCTGGATCACGACCTCGAACAGCTGCCGCGGGATCAGCTGCTTCAGCTTCTCGGTCATGCCCCGGCCGTACTCGTACGCCTTGTCCCGATGCATGATCACGCTGAAGGCATCCACCGGTTCTGCGTTGATCAGCATGTCCAGCTTGATCAGGTCATTCTCGCGGTACGCGAGGAACTCCCAGTCGAGGGAGGCGTAGCCGCGCGTCGAGCCCTTCAAGCGGTCGTAGAAATCGAGCACGATCTCCGCGAGCGGCAGCTGGTAGACGAATTCCACGCGCGTCGGATCCAGATAATGCATGGACTCGTACTCGCCCCGCCGCTCGTGGCACAGCTTCTGGACGTTGCCGATGTACTCGGCCGGGCAGACGATGCGCGCGCGCACGTACGGCTCCTCGATGCGCTCGATCTTCGAGCGGTCGGGGAGCAGCGTCGGATTCTCGACCGCAACGCTGCTGCCGTCGGTCAGCACGACGTGGTACTCCACGTTGGGGACGGTCGTGATCAGGTCCAGCCCGAACTCGCGCTCGAGCCGCTCCTGCACGATCTCCATGTGCAGCAGCCCCAGGAAGCCGCCGCGGAAGCCGAAGCCCAGCGCCGTGGAGCTTTCCGGCTCGTAGTGCAGGCTCGCGTCGTTCAGCCGCAGCTTCTCGAGCGCATCGCGCAGCTCCTCGTACTGGTCGGCATCGGTCGGGTAGAGGCCGCTGAACACCATCGGCTTGACGTCGCGGTAGCCGGGGAGCAGCTCCTTCGCCCGCCGGTCCGCGTCCAGAATGGTGTCGCCCACGCGCGTGTCACTCACGCGCTTGATCCCGGCGACGACGTAGCCGACCTCGCCCGGCCCCAGCTCCGGCTGCGGCACCCGCCGCAGCCGCAGGTACCCCACCTCATCCACCTGGTAGGCGGCGTCGGTCGCGCCGAAGGCGATGCGCATCCCCGGGCGGATGTAGCCGTCCACCACGCGGATGTTCGGCACAGCCCCCTGATACTTGTCGTAGTACGAATCGAAGATGAGCGCGCGCAGCGGCGCGTCCGGGTCGCCTTTGGGCGGCGGCAGCTTCGCCACGATGCGCTCGAGCAGCGCGTCGATGCCCGTCCCCTCTTTCGCGGAAACGAGCAAGATGTCGGAGGCATCCACACCCAGGAGCTCGACCAGCTCCGCACGTCGCCGCTCCGGCTCCGCGCCGGGCAAATCGATCTTGTTCAGGACGGGGATGATCTCGAGGCCGGCATCGAGCGCGAGGAACAGGTTGGAGAGGGTCTGGGCCTGCACGCCCTGGCTCGCGTCCACCACCAGCACCGCACCCTCGCACGCCGCCAGCGAGCGCGACACCTCGTAGGTGAAGTCCACGTGCCCGGGCGTGTCGATCAGGTTGAGCTGGTACTCCACGCCATCCGACGCGCGGTAGCTCATGCGCACGGCGTGCAGCTTGATGGTGATGCCGCGCTCGCGCTCCAGCTCCAGGCTGTCCAGCACCTGCGCTTCCATCTCGCGCTGCGTGAGCGTACCGGTGCGCTCGAGCAACCGGTCGGCGAGCGTCGACTTGCCGTGGTCGATATGCGCGATGATGCAGAAGTTGCGGATGCGATCCGTGCGCACCGTGGGTCCGTCGTCGAGCTAAGCTAAATTCCGAGAATCAGCTGAAAAATATAACCCCTCTGGAGAGCGACAGGGAGAGGGAGAAGAGTGCGACGTTGACAGCGCGCCGCGCCGTCCTATTTTCACGGCCAGCCTGCGCGTGCTTCCCGGTCTTCCCGCTGTCGTTCTCCATCCCCACCCCCGCGCGGAAGCAGTCGAACAGGTAGCGTTGCTCCCGGCGCCGGACGCCGGCGTCCGGGCCGCGGCGCGTCCGGTCTTGGGAGCCCGACGCCAGGAGGCGGCGGGCCCTTCACGCGCGACAGCGCCGTGCCGCGGCCCGTCGGGGCCGAATCGATCCAAAGGAGTGGGCATGCGGAACAGGAAGCGGAGCCGCCTCGGGCTCCTGGCGGCGGCCGCGCTCGGGCTCGTCGCCTGCGACATTCCCACCGAGCTGCCGAAGTGGAACACGACCTGGGTCGTCGAGGGCGAGTCCACGAGCATGGCCGTGAGCTCGCTCCTGCCGTCGAGCGTCCGGGTCGCCACGGGCGGCGGGGCGTTCGAGCTGATCGTGGGCGGGACGTCGTTCTCGCGCACGCTGGGACAGCTGTGCGGCGCCCCCTGCACCGCCGCGAATGGCCAGACGGTGCCGAAGCCCGCATTCACGGGCGGGTTCAGCAGCGGCATCTCGCTGCCGAGCGACGTGGTCTCGGCGACGCTGGCCGGTGGCAGCATCAGCGTACAGCTCACGAACGGTTTCGGCTTCGATCCGATCCGTCCGAGCGCGAGCGCGCGTGGCTTCGTGGCCGTAACGGTCAGCACGGGCGGCACCACGCTCGCAGTCGATACCATCAAGGGGCAGACGACGTCGTTTCCGAGCAACACCACGCTCAACCGCACGCTCGACCTGAACCCCGCGAACATCGCGGGGCCGATCCAGGTCGATGTCACGGTGAGCTCCCCGGCGGGTGATCCTGCGACCATCAACACGAGCCAGAGCTTCGGCGTCGTCGCCACGCCGGGCACGCTGAGCGTGAGCGAAGCGAGAGTCGCGGTCGCGAGCAAGACGGTGACGGTGACCAACGCCACGCTCGACCTGGACCTGGACGCCACGGTCGCCGAGCACGTGAAGGAAGGGGCCTTCCTCCTGGAGATCGACAACCCGTTCGACCTGACCGGCAGCTTCCAGCTCACGATGACGCCGCCGGATCATCCGGCCATCGCCAAGAGCTTCACGGTGGGGCCCGGCCAGGACACGGTCACGATCACGCTGACACCGGACGAGATGGACGCGCTGCTCTGCCCGCCGGGCCCGGGGGAGGAGTGCGGCGGCGCCCGCGAGATCACGCTGGCCGCCGCGGGCGCCGTCACGGGGACCGGGACACCGCCCGCGGTCACCGTGACGCCGACGCAGGTACTCACCATCCACAGCAAGATCCGCTTCGTGATCGGCCCGAAGGAGGAGGAGTAGCGCGATGCACACGCCGCACAGGAGGTGGAGCCGCGTCGCCGCGCTGCTCGCTCTGGGCTGCGGGCTCGGGGCGGTAGTGTCACCGGCGCGCGCGCAACTGCCCAGCGCGAGCGCACGCGCGCTCGGCCTCGGCGACAACTACGCGGCGCTCGCGCGCGGCTATGCCGCCGTCGCCTGGAATCCGGCGAACCTGGGGATGCCGGGCAATCCGTCGTTCTCGATCGCGCTCTTGCCGCTGCGCGGCACGGCCGGCCTCGATCCCATCACGCTGTCCGATCTGAAGGAGTTCGAGGGGGACACTGTGCCCTTCGCGAGACGCGAGCAGTGGCTGGCGGAGATCACGGCGGAGGGCAACGAATCCGGCCGGAGCGGCGCCGAGGTCACCTACCTCGCCCTCAGCGCCGGGCGCTTCGGCTTCCAGATCTCGACCGCGCTGCGCACGACCGCCGACATCGGGCCCGACGCCGCCGAGCTCATCCTGTTCGGCAACGCCGGCCGGACGGGTCAGCCGCAGAACCTGGATCTGGCGGGCTCACGCTTCGACCTGGTCGCCACCTCGTCCGCAGCCGTCAGCTACGCCCACCCGCTGGCGCTGGAGCTCGGCCCGCTGCCCGACCAGCACTTCGCGGTCGGCGCCACGCTCAAGTACGTGATGGGGCACCTGCTGGCGAGCGGCCAGGACGAGGGCAGCAGCCTTACGAGTACGCCCGAACTCGATATCTCGTTCCCCGTGATCGAGACCGATGTGGAAGGCGCGAGTGGCAACGCCGGCTCCGGGTGGGGGCTGGACGTGGGCGCCGCGTGGCAGGGCGGCATGTTCGGCGCGTCCCTGGCGATCCACAACCTGGTGAAGACCTTCGAATGGGACGAGGATCAGCTCGTGATGCGCCGGGGGGAGGTCCTGTTCACACAGGACACTTCGTTTACCGACTTCGAGACCACGCTGCCGCTCGACGACCC
>JACQPS010000057.1 GCA_016207445.1 Gemmatimonadota bacterium
ATCCAGGCGTTCGAGCCGGTGCTGGTGGAGGGGAAGGCGATCCGCATCCACCCCTTGGTGTGCGCGGCCTTCAACGCCGACTTCGACGGCGACCAGATGGCGGTGCACGTGCCGCTGTCGTTCGAGGCCCAGCTCGAGAGCCGGCTGCTGATGATCTCGAGCAACAACATCCTCAAGCCGTCCGACGGCCGCCCCGTCACGGAGGCGAGCCAGGACATGGTCCTCGGCTGCTACTTCCTCACCAAGGAGCCGGTGAACTTCGAGGAGCAGCTCAAGACGGCGCCCGCCTTCGGCGACATGGCCGAAGTCGAGATGGCGCTGCTGCACGGCCGCGTGGGCTACCACACGGCGATCCGGTACTGGTGGGAGGGGGGCGAGGGAGGAGAGGGGGCGGAGGGGCCGGACGGCACGGGCGCCTGGATCGAGACCACGGTGGGCCGCGCGCTGTTCAACGCGATCCTGCCCAGGCCGCTCCAGTTCCGCAACGAGGTCATGAAGAAGCGGACCCTGTCGGACCTCGTCTTCAACAGCTACCGCGAGCTGGGGCTGGCGCCGACGGTCGAGTTCCTGGACCGCCTCAAGAGCGCGGGCTTCGGCTTCGCGACGCTGGGCGGCATCTCGATCGGCGTCGAGGACCTCCAGATCCCGGTGGCGAAGGCGAAGCTGATCCAGGAGGCGGAGGAGCGCGTGGAGCGCTTCCAGCGCGCCTACCAGACGGGCTCGATCACCAACGGCGAGCGGTACAACCGGGTCATTGACGCCTGGACGCACGCGAACAACGACATCGCCGAGGAGATGATCAAGGCGATGGGCCGCTCGCGCGGCGGGCTCAACCCCGTGTACATGATGTTCGACTCCGGCTCACGCGGCTCGCGCGACCAGATCCGCCAGCTCGCCGGGATGCGCGGCCTGATGGCCAAGCCGCAGAAGAAGCTGACCGGCGGCATCGGCGAGATCATCGAGAGCCCCATCCGGTCCAACTTCCGCGAGGGACTCTCCGTGCTCGAGTACTTCATCTCGACGCACGGCGCGCGGAAGGGCCTGGCCGACACGGCGCTCAAGACCGCCGACGCCGGCTACCTCACGCGCCGGCTGGTGGACGTCGCGCAGGACGTGACGATCTCCGAGGAGGACTGCGGCACCATCCTCGGGCTCGAGATCAGCGCGCTCAAGGAGGGCGAGGACATCGTCGAGCCCCTGGCCGAGCGGATCGTCGGCACGGTCGCGGCGGACGACGTCTTCGACCCGCACGAGCTCGACGAGCACGGCGACCCCAAGCTGCTGGTGGCCGCGGGCCAGCTGATTGACGAGGCGGCGGCGCAGGCGATCGAGGACTCCGGGATCGAGACGGTGCGCATCCGCTCGGTGCTGACCTGCGAGGTGAAGCGCGGCCTGTGCCGGATGTGCTACGGCCGCAACCCCGCCACGATGGCGATGGTGGACGTCGGCGAGGCGGTCGGGATCCTCGCGGCGCAGTCCATCGGGGAGCCGGGGACCCAGCTCACCCTGCGCACCTTCCACATCGGCGGCACCGCGGCGCGCATCGCCGAGGTCACCGACCGCCGCTCGAAGCTCGACGGGCGGGTGGAGTACGGCGACCGGCTGCAGCAGGTCAAGACGGCCGACGGGCGGCGCATCGTGACCAAGCACGACGGCGAGCTGATCCTCAAGGACGAGGACGGCCGGGTGCGCTCCCGCTTCCAGGTCCCCCTCGGCGCCGAGCTGCGGGCCGAGGACGGGCAGCAGATCCGGAAGGGCGACCCGCTCTTCACGTGGGATCCGTACACCACGCCGATCGTCGCCGACGTGGCGGGGACGGTGCGATTCCGGGACATCGTCGAGGACGAGACGATCCGCGAGGAGCTGGATGAGCTGACCGGGCTGCGCCAGCGCGTCATCGTGGAGGACCGCGAGAAGAAGCTGCACCCGCACATCGAGATCGTGCACGCCAAGGGCGGGAAGGAGCGGAAGGTCCGCGATTTCGTGGTGCCCGAGGGCGCGCAGCTCACCGTCGAGGACGGCGAGGAGGTGCATGCCGGCCGCACGATGGCGAAGATCAGCCGCGAGGCGTACAAGACGCGCGACATCACCGGCGGCCTGCCGCGGGTGGCGGAGCTCTTCGAGGCGCGGCGTCCCAAGGACCCGGCGACCATCTCGGAGATCGACGGGATCGTGCGCTTCGGCGAGATCAAGCGCGGCAAGCGGGAGATCTTCGTCCACCACGTGCGGGTGCTGAAGGACGGCGCCTGGTCGGTGGACGACTCGGCCGAGCCGCTCCTCTACGAGGTGCCGGCGGGCAAGCACCTCAGGGTGCACGAGGGCGACAAGGTGCGGGCCGGCGACCGCCTCACCGAGGGTCCGGTGAACCCGCACGACATCCTGCGCATCCGGGGCCCGCGCGCGGTGCAGGAGTACCTCCTCAACGAGGTGCAGGAGGTGTACCGGCTCCAGGGCGTGAAGATCAA
>JACQPS010000074.1 GCA_016207445.1 Gemmatimonadota bacterium
CGCAGCCCTGCCATAGCATAGGGCTTGCAAAGTCGGGCCAGCGGCGCGGGGTCGGCGACGGCTCCGCGCCGCTGCGTATGGGCGCGCTCCGGCGCGGCCCGAAACGACTTTCGCGAGGGACGCCGAGCGGCTTCCCGGGAGCCTTTCCATCGAGTTCACCTGGAGCATCCTGGTCTGGGCGGGTTTCACGGCGATGCTCGCCGCCAGCGCGCTGCTCGCGGCGGCGCGCGCCCTGGGGTGGACGCGGCTCGCACCGGCGCGGCTGCTCGGCTGCCTCTTCCTCTCCGAACCACGCGGCTTGACGAACCTGACGCTCGGCCTCGCTCTCGAGTTCGGGCTCGGCACGCTCGCGTTCCCCGCGCTCTACGCCTTCGTCTTTCACCTGAGCGCGCGCGCGGACGTTCGCACCGGGGCCATGCTCGGCCTGGTCCACGGCCTCGCCACCGCGTTCTCGCTCCCGCTGATCGCCCGCAGCGGCCGCTGCGGCCGCCGCGGCGTCATGGCCCCGGCCGGGCTCCTGGGCTGGGGGCTGGGACCCGCGACGCCGGTGCTGCTTCTGCTCGCCCACACCGTGTACGGGGCGCTGCTCGGGTACGTCTACGCCGGCCCCGGCCTCTGATCCCGGAGACACCGGCTTGACGGGCTGCACGCCGTCGCGGATCTTCCGCTCCCCATGGGAAAGCGCGAACGTCACGAGCAGATCCTGGATCTGGTGCGCCACCACCGCATCCCGAACCAGGAGCGGCTGCGGGAGCTGCTCGTTGAGCGCGGCTACGACGTCACCCAGGCCACGCTCTCCCGCGATATGCGCGAGCTGCGCCTGCTCAAGGTGCCGGAAGCGGACGGCCGTACTTCCTACTCGCTTCCGCCGGGCGCCTGGGAGCAGACGCCACCCCTCGAGCGGCTGCTGCGCACTCTCTTCGTCGGTGCGGAAGGGACCGGCAACCTTCTGGTCGTGAAGACGCTGACCGGCGGCGCCCAGCCCATCGCCGTCGCGATCGATTGGGAGGAATGGCCCGAGGTTCTCGGCACCATTGCGGGCGACGACACCATCCTGCTCATCCTGCGCCAGGCCGACCATCTCACCACAGTCCAGCAGCGCATAGAAGAGCTGGCCGAGTTCTCCGAATAAAGCCCGAAGCTCCTGCGTCGCCCTTGACCGTCCCGGCGCGGCTGCTGTATACTTATGCGTTCGCGCTGCATAACTCCTGCTCGGCGCACCGGAGGCGGGCGATGGCTTTTCCGATCGTGCTGGCGTATTCGGGGGGACTGGACACGTCCATCATCGTTCCCTGGCTGCGGGAGACGTACCAGGCGGACGTGATTTGTATGGCGGCGGACGTGGGGCAGGGCGAGGAGCTGCAAGGGCTGGAGGCGCGCGCGCTGGCGCAGGGCGCCTGCGCGCTGGTTCTGGAGGATCTGCGCGATCGGTTCGTGCGGGAGGCGATCTGGCCGACGCTGCGGGCGGGGGCGGTGTACGCACGCAAGTACCTGCTGGGCACGGCCATGGCGCGTCCGATCATCGCGCGGCGGCAGGCGGAGGTGGCGAAGCAGTACGGTGCGCACGCGCTCAGCCACGGCTGCACCGGCAAGGGAAACGACCAGGTTCGGTTCGAGCTGGCGTACGCGGCGTTCGCGCCGGAGCTGCCGGTGATCGCGCCGTGGCGGGAATGGCGCATCCACTCGCGCGAGGACGCGCTGTCGTACGCGGCTGCGCACGGGGTGGAGGTGGCGGCGACGAAGGAGAAGATCTATTCGCGCGACCGCAACCTTTGGCACATCTCGCACGAGGGCGGCCCGCTGGAGGACCCCGGGTTCGAGCCGCCCCCGGACCTGTTCCTGCTCACGCGCTCACCGGAAGAAGCGCCCGACCGCGCGCTCTATCTGGAGATCGGCTTCGAGGCCGGCTATCCGGTGAGCGTGGACGGCGAACCGCTGGGCGCGGTCGAGCTGGTGGAGCGGTTGAACGAGATCGGCGGCGAGCACGGCATCGGCCGGGCCGACGTCGTCGAAGACCGGCTGGTGGGCATGAAGTCGCGCGGCGTCTACGAGACGCCGGGCGGGACGCTGCTGGTGACGGCGCACCGCGAGCTGGAGCAGCTCGTGCTGGACCGCCGCACGCTGGCGCTCAAGGACCAGCTCGGCGCACGCTACGCGGACCTCGTGTACGAGGGGCGCTGGTGGTCGGGCGAGCGGGAGGCGCTGGACGCACTGGTCGACCGCACCCAGCAGCATGTGACGGGGACCGTGCGGCTCAAGCTGTACAAGGGCAACATCATCATCGCGGGGCGCTGGAGCCCGGAGTCCCTGTACGACGTCAGCCTGGCGTCGTTCGGCGAGAGCGACTACGATCACGCGGACGCCGCGGGCTTCATCCGCCTGTTCTCTCTCCCGACCCGGGTCGAGGGACAGCGGCGGGAGCTCGGCAAACCGGATCAGCTCGCGTTCGTCGCCGATTTCATGTGAATCCGGACCCGGTCCCGCATCGCCTCTGGGGCGGCCGCTTCGCGGCCGCCCCGGCCCCCACGCTCGAAGAGCTCAATCGCAGTCTCCCCGTGGACATCCGCCTCTGGCGCGAAGACGTGGAGGCGAGCCGCGCCTGGGCCCGCGCCCTGGCCGGCGCGGGCGTGCTCACGGCCGATGAGGTGCAGCGACTGGATGCCGGGCTCGCCGCCGTCGCCGCCCGCCTCGAGGGCGGTGCGCCGGACGCCGCCGACGAGGACGTCCACACCCTGATCGAGCGGCTGCTCTATGAAGAGATCGGCGCGCTCGCCGGCAAGCTGCACACCGGTCGCTCGCGCAACGACCAGGTCTCGACGGATGCGCGGTTGTGGGCGCTGCGGGCGGGGGCGGACCTGGCGCAAGAGGTGCGCTCGCTGCAGCGCGCGCTCGCGGATCGGGCGGAAGCGTGGCTCGACGTGCTCATGCCCGCCTACACGCACATGCGGCGAGCGCAGCCGGTGCGGGCGGCACACTGGCTGCTCGCGCATTTCTGGGGGATGCAGCGGGATCGCGAGCGGCTCGCGCACGCGCTCGAGCGCGTGAGCGTGCTTCCGCTCGGCAGTGGCGCCATCGCCGGGTGCGCCTTTCCGGTGGATCGCGCGGCCCTGGCGCGGGCGCTCGGATTCCGCGAAGTCTCGCAGAACTCGATCGACGCGGTGGGCGACCGCGATTGGATCTGCGAGCTCGTCTTCGTGGCCGCGCTGATCGGTACGCACCTCTCCCGGCTCGCCGAGGACCTGATCCTGTTCTCGACCGAGGAATTCGGGTTCGTGCGGCTTCCGGAGGCGTACACGACCGGATCGAGCCTGATGCCGCAGAAGCGGAACCCGGATGGCCTGGAGCTGGCGCGTGGCAAGGCGGCGCGGCTGGCGGGCGCGGCCGCGGCCGCACTGGGGCTGCTGAAGGGACTGCCGAGCGCGTATCAGAAGGATCTGCAAGAGGACAAGGCGCTCTTGTTCGAGTCGTTCGACGCACTGGCGCTCCTGCTCCCGGCCACGCGTGAGACGGTGGCGGGCCTCGAGCTCGATCCGGAAACGCTGCGCCGCGCCCTCGCCGACGACTCGCTGCTCGCGACGGAAGCGGCCGATGTGCTCGTGCGCGCGGGCGTACCCTTCCGCGAGGCGCACGGCGCCATCGGCGCGCTGCTTCGCCGGGCGGAGTCGGAAGGCACGAGCCTGCTCGAACTGCCGGAGTCCGTCTGGGCGGAGGCCCACCCCGCGTTCGCCGCCGGCAAGCCGCGGCTCTCGCCGGAAACGGCGGTCGAGGCCCGGAGTGTCACCGGGGGCACGGCGCGGGCGGCGGTCGTCCGGCAGCTGGAAGCCGCGCGCGCGGCGCTCGGACGCTGACGTCGCTCCCCTCCCGCTGTCGGTCATTTCGGCGCGAAATCCAGCCAGATCAGGCAGTCCTACCCGGAACGGAAATTGCACTTGCCACCCTCGGGCCGCAGCGCACGGCCGCATCGTTTCCGGGGGTGAGCCTTCGTGAAAGCCGGATTCGCTTCCAAGAACATCACGGCGCGGGCCCGGCGCCGCGTGGAGCTGGCGATCGCCGTCGCGCAGGAACGGCTGATCCACACGCATGTCGAGCATGCGCTCGATCTGATCGAGCGCGTCGGCGGGCAGATCCCGTTCGAGAGCGCGCTGGGGATCTACACGCGGCTGCTGCGCTTGAGCGAGGACGAGGCGCGCGTGATCACCACACGCGCGCTGGCGCTGCTGGGGGAGCGCGCGGCCGAGGCGGCGCAGTGGCCGGAGCTGGTGGAGCAGGGCGGTAAGAACGGCAAGAAGCCCGGCTACCGCGCCCTGCTGGGGCAGGTGCGCCAGCGGCTGCGGGGCCGAGTGAACGACGAGCTGCGGCGCTGGATCGAGTTGTCCGCGGCCCGGACCGAGGTCGCCCTCATCGAGACGCACCTGCAGAACGCGCTCAACCTGGTCGAGCTGCTCGAGCAGGAGCTCCCGTTCACCGCGGTGGTCGAGCTGTACCTGGACGCGCTGGACGTGCGCGACAGCGTCGCGGAGGTGGTCTACTACATGACGCTCGCGCGTCTCAGCGAGCAGCACCTGCCGCCGGTCCGCGCGCGCGAGCCCGCCGTCGCGGGCGCGGCCGAAGAGCGGCGCCTGCGCGTGCTCGAGAACGGCGACTAGGCCGCGACGGCCGCGGTCGCGGGCAAGCGGCGTCCCACCACCCCCGCCAGCTCCCCCACCACGCGCATCATCGACTCGAACTCCGCGAGCGAGAGCGACTGGTCGCCATCCGACAGGGCCTGCTCCGGGTTCGGGTGTACCTCCACCATCAGACCATCCGCGCCGGCCGCGACCGCGGCGTACGCCAGCGGCGCGACCAGCTCACGGCGACCGCCCGCGTGGCTGGGGTCCGCGATCACCGGCAGGTGCGTTTCCCGCTTGAGCACGGGGATCGCCGCGAGATCGAAGGTGTTGCGCGTGGCCGTCTCGAACGTGCGGATCCCGCGCTCGCACAACACGACGTTCATGTTGCCCTGCGCCATGATGTACTCGGCGGCCAGCAGCAGATCCAGCACCGTGGCCGACATGCCGCGCTTGAGCAGGACCGGGCGGTGCAGCCGGCCGACCTCCGAGAGCAGCGCGAAGTTCTGCATGTTGCGCGCGCCGATCTGGAGCATGTCCGCGTACTGTGCCACGATGTCGACCTGGCGCGTATCCATCACTTCCGTGACCACGGGGAGCCCGCTTTCGCGGCGTACCTCGGCCAGCAGCTCGAGCGCCTGCTCGCCCAGCCCGCGGAACGAGTAGGGCGAAGTGCGCGGCTTGAACGCGCCGCCGCGCAGGAGGCGTGCGCCTGCGTCCTGGACCGCGAAGGCGGTCTCGCGCAGCATCTCGCGCCCCTCCACGGAGCACGGCCCGGCGATCACCGCGAGCTCGCTGCCGCCGATCTCCGCCCCTCCCACCCGCACGAGCGTCGGACCGGCCGAGAACTCGCGCGCCGCCAGCTTGTACGGCTTCAGCACCGGCAGCACCTGCTCGACGCCGGCCATCGAGAGCAGGGGCAGCTCCTGGAGCCGCTCCTCGTCGCCGATGCAGCCGACAATGGTCCGCTGCTCCCCGCGCGACACGTGCGTCCGCAGCCCCAACGACTCGACCCGCTCGCGGATGTGATCCAGCTCCGCCTCCTGGATCCCGGGCTTCGTCACGATGATCATCGCTGCCTCCGTCGATGACGACAAAAAAACCGCGGCCCTCGTGTCGAGGGCCGCGGGGTCGGCTGCGCTGGCGAATTCGTTCTGTCCTCAGGACGCTACGCGCACGCTCGCTCCCCGGCCCTCGGGCCGGAAAGGAAAGTAGGAGTACGCGTACGCGTCTACGGGACAGCTTCGCCTGCGCATATACTCCCAATCTGGCGCGGCGCAGCCGGTCTGTCAAGCGGCCGGGGTGGGGCGGCCTTGCTCGGCGGAATAGGAATTGCAAACATATAGGGGTGTGAGCGCCGCCCGGATCCTGCGATTCCCCATGGGACTAGGCCGTGGCGGCGCCGCGCATCCGGCGACCAAAGCAGAGGAATCGTGCGCTCCGTGCCGGGGGGGGGTAGTGCGACGGCGCGGAGCGCGCGTGAGGCGCCGCGGGCGTGCGGCAGGGACCGTTTCGGAGGGGGAGCAGCGTATGAGAGGCAGGGCACTGGTCGCGCTGGCGGCCGCACTGACGTTCGCCGTGCCGGGGCAGGCTCAGGAGTACCGGTTCGACCTGGGCGTGCACGGTGGGTTCGGCTGGTGGTCATGGATGCTGGATGACGAGCACCTGGGAAGCAACACGGAGGACATCAAGTTCGAATCCGGCTGGCTGACGGGCGCGCAGGCCACGCTGTGGCTGACGCGGAACATCGGCGTGCGCGCGAACTTCGGCTACACGGAGCGGCCCCTGGTGCTGGGCAGCTTCGACGAGCTCGACGACACCGACGTCAACAACATCATCGAGGATGTGAACCTGTGGAGCGGCAGCGGGGACGTCCTGCTCCGGTTCATGGGACCGAATCCGCGCGAGTTCCTGGGGGTGGAGGCGCTGCCGTACCTCGCGCTGGGCGCGGGGGCGAAGTGGATCAATCCGCCCGCGGATGCGGCGGTGACCACGGCGGACGGCGACACGAAGGAAGGAGCGCGCTTCCGGGATCCTCAGTCGGGGCGGAATTTCCTGCTGGCGGAGGAGGCGAAGTTCATGGGCCTGGCCGCGCTGGGCGTGGACGTGCGGCTGGCGCCGATGTTCGCGATCCGGCTCGAGGTGGGTGACCGGATCTTCGACGCGCCGCTGTACCTGCTGAACGCGACCGGGACCGCGTTCGCCGAGGGCGGCGAGGAGGACATCGGCAACGTGACGCACGAGGTGTACGGGCAGCTCGGGCTGCACGTGCTGCTCGGCCTGGCGCGTCCGCAACCGGTGGCCGTGCTCGAGCCGGCGCCGCCGGCGCCGCTCGAGGAGACGATCACGGTTTGCGTGATCGACCCGACCGCGCCGGGCGGCCTGCGCACGCTGAGCGCGACCTTCGTGCCGAGCACGGGCGACACGCTCGTGGTCGTGAACGGCGAGCGCGTGACGCTGCGGAGTACGCTCGGCCACGTGATGGTGGCGCAGGACGCGGACTTCTTCGTGCGCGGCGAGCCGCTCAGGCTCCGCGTGGGCGACGAGCAGGTCGAGTTCGTGACCTTCGGCAACGCGCGCCTGATCGAGGCGAGCGATCTGGCCTTCCTCGGCACCGTGAACGGCCTGGCCGTGTACGCGGACGAGGAAGAGGTTCAGGACATCATGGAGGAGCTCGAGGAGCTGCGTGAAGCCCGGGGCTCCGACGACCTGGACGAGATCCTGGAAGAGCATGAGGACCTGCGCGAGGACTTCGAGGACATCGGCGTGCTGTACCTCCCGCTCCAGCCCACGGGTTGCGTGTTCCAGCCGCTGGAGCGCGTGGAGGAGGTGCGCAAGGTGCGTGGCTGAGCGCCGCTCAGCCACGCATCCCGAGGGCCGCAGGCCCGAGGGATTCGGTGTGAGCGCCCGCGAGCTCGGGTGAGGGGTCAGGGGCGAGCCGGAACGTCGCTCCCTGATCCCTGACCCCTGATCCCTGTCCCCTTTTTTGCGTGGCCCCGGTACCGTCCGTAAATTAGCGCACTGTCAGCGAGGCGAGACCAGCGGGAGCGGGCATGGGCAAAGCCGCGATGGCGAAG
>JACQPS010000085.1 GCA_016207445.1 Gemmatimonadota bacterium
GCGCAGGGCTCGGCCTGGCGATCGCGCACGAGGTCGTCGAGTCTCACGGCGGCCGCATCACCGTGCAGAGCGAACCGGGCCGGGGCACCGCCTTCCACGTCACACTCCCGGCCAAACCGATCCTCTTGTTGGCCCGCCGCTCCGCGTGAGATCTTGTTGGGCGCTCTCGCCGCGGCACTTCGCGGATGCGATCGCTGCCGCGCGCGGCCCGACGCGCTAGAGGGCCCGCCTCTTGCTCGGCTCTGCGGCCGTGAAAGATGCGCCTGGAGAGTGTGACGTCTTGATCGTCGGCGGCGGGCCGGCCGGCCTGGCCGCCGCCTTCTGGCTGGCCCGCTACCGCCGGCACACCTGCGTCTGCGACGCCGGTGCCGCACGGAACGAGCCCGCCTGGGCCGTGCACGGCTATCCGGGGCTCCCCGACCTGCCGCCACACGAGCTGCGCCGGCGGCTGCGTGCGCAAGCCACGGGGGCGGGCGCGCAGGTGGTCGAGGACGCTGTGACCGCTATCGAAGGAGCGAAGGACGCGTTCCGGGTGGCCACCGAGGGCGGCAGCGGCGTCCACGCCCGGCGGATTCTCCTCGCCTTCGGCCGGCGGGACCTGCTCCCGTCCATCCCCGGCCTCGCCGAAGCGTACGGAATCTCCGCCTTCCACTGCCCGGACTGTGACGGCCCGAGCATGGAAGGGGCGCGCATCGGCGTGATCGGCTGGAACCGCCGCGCGGCGGCGCTGGCACTCTTCCTTCTCACGTGGGCGGATACCGTCGTGCTGCTGGGGCACGGGCGCCGCCCGCGCCTGCCCGACGAGACCCGCGCCACGCTCGCGCGCAGCTGCATTGAGATCCGGACGGCAGGAATCCAGGCGCTGGTGGTGCGGGAGGGCAGGATCCAGAGCGCGCGCCTCGAGGATGGCGGCACGGTCCCACTCGACGGAGTATTCGTGCATCTCGGGTCCGTGCCCGCCAGCCAGCTGGCCCGGCGACTGGGCTGCCGCATCAGCCGCAGCGGAGCCGTGCGGGTGAATGCCTCGCAGGAGACGACCGTGCCGGGCGTGTACGCGGCTGGCGACCTCACCGGCCACCCGCATCTGGCCATCGTCGCCGCCGCCGAGGGCGTGCGCACGGCGCTCGCGATCCACCGCTCGCTGCTTCCCGCGCAATACCCGGTTTGATGCGGCGCGCGCGCTGTTTCGCGCGGCCGTTCAGGGTTGACCCGCCTCGGGGCGGCGGTTATCTTGGAACACCGGGCTGCTCGGCCCGGACCCAGCACCCTGACGATGTGGGGTTTTCTTTTTTTGGGGTGTAGCTCAACGGGCAGAGCGGCCGGCTGTTAACCGGCAGGTTGCAGGTTCGAGCCCTGCCGCCCCAGTCGGCTGATTTTCCGCGCGAAGCCGCGCCTGTCTCTCTCTGCGGAATGGCCGTCATTCCGCGCGACTTTACGCCAGACTCAAGCTTCTTGCACGCGGGCTCCGGACCCGCCGTTGTCCTTTTCCTCGCAGGAGGCCCAGAATGTGGCTCTTTTCCTTCCTCTCCAGCCCACGCCTGGCCGACGCCGATGCGGAGTTGCGCGCCGAGCTACGCGAGTTCGCGCACGACGGATTGATCCAGCTGACCCTCGATCTCGAGCGGGGCGGTGTGAAGCGCGGGACCTGGGACGGGTGCGTGCTCAGCTACCGGCGCGGTTATGCCGGTTCCGTCGACTGTGATCGCAAGGGCCGGCGCGGCAACGCCTTCACCCGCTTCTGGGATGCGGAGCGCATCGACGAGATGCATGTGCTGAAGCTGGTGCAGGAGGAGCTCGAGGTCCGGCGCCCGGAGCAGGCAGCGCCGGTGCCGCGCGCGCCCGCGACGGTCGGCTGAGCCAGTCTCCGGCCCGCGGCAGACGCCCATGCCTCCACCGGGGCAGCAGGGTCAGCACCTCGCCACGCTCCCGTACGAGGGCCGCTTCTGGGACGTGTACCTCGAGCTCGAGCAGCGCGAGCGGGAGCCGGCCCGCGGCCGCCTCATCTTTGCCGCGGCGGACCTCGATAACGCGGACCCGATCCGCACCGGCATGATCTTCGTCGAGGATTCGACCGAGGAGGTGACCGCGCGCGCGCGGGCGATGAATCCGCATCAGCTCCTCAGCCTGCTGCGATCGTGCCTTCCCTGAACAACACGAGCGGCCGGTGACCCGGCCGCTCGTGTTGTTCAGGCATCACGAATCAGGGATCAGGGGCCAGGGGTCAGCAACCGAATCACTCTCTCTATTGTCACCCATGTACCCGGTCCGAAGTGTTACCCATGTACCCGGTCTGTACACTGCTGACCCCTGACCCCTGGCCCCTGACCCGTCGATCTCCCGCACATCGACCCGATACGTCCGCTCGGGTCCGCCGGGCGCCGCGGTCCGCACGCGCAGCCGCGTCTGGCCTCTCCAGCGGAATTCGCTGACCTCGCAACGCGTCTCGGGCTCGCACTCCGCGGTCCAGGGCCCGACCAGGCGCGCCGCCCGGGCGACGTCGTAGAGACGGAGCTCGTCGAGGCCGGAAGGCGCGGCGTAGAGGGCGGCCAGATAACGGCCAGCGGGCGCCCACTCCAACCGGCGGGCGCTCGACCCGAAGAAGAAGTCGAGCACGACCACGGTATCCGGGGCGCCCGTCGTCGCGACGATGCCGAGAAGATCGTGTACGCCGGCCGTCTCCCATGCCAGCCACCGGCCGTCCGGAGAGATGCGGACCTGGCGGAAGGCGGACGCAGCCACACCGAAGCGGCTGCCGGGGGCGGGCTCCCAGCTGGTCGGCGGGCGGGGCGCCCGCACCTGCGGCTCGAGGGTCAGCAACGGCACATCCCGCCCGGCGTCGCGCCGGTAGACCGTGCCGCCGCTCACCACGATCACCGGCGGCAGCGGCCCGGCATTCCGCTGGCCGTCGCAGGCGCACAGCGCAAGCAGCAGGGCGACCCGTGCGGTCGGCCGCGCCGGCATCTCACGCGCGCGGGGCTTGCGCCAGCTCGTCGCACAGCCGGCGGACCCGCTCGCGCACCTCGTCGCGGACCTCGCGAAAGACGCGCAGGACCTCGTCGTCGCTTCCATCCGCTCTGGCCGGATCGCGCAACGGCCAGTGCCGCCGCTCCACCTCGCGGGGAAAGATCGGACAGCGCTCGGCGGCGTCCCCGCAGAGGGTGATCACCAGCTCCATCTGGTCAGCTGAAACCTCATCCAGGCTCTTCGAGTGCTGCCCGGAGATGTCGACCTCCGCCTCGCGCATGACCGCGACCGCCCGAGGATTCAGCCCGATCGGCTCGAGGCCCGCGCTGTAGAAGCGGACGCCGGGCGGCCCATAGCGGCGTGCGAAGCCCTCCGCCATCTGCGAGCGGGCCGAGTTGCCGGTGCAGAGGAACAGGACGTTCACAGCGGAAATGTCGAGACGGGCGCGAGGATGTTCAAGTCAGTCGACAGTTTACAGTTGACAGTTGACAGTAACCAGTGGATGGGTCTCGGGTGCGACTACTGCCGACTATCGACTGTCGACTGTCAACTGTCAACTGTCAACTCGCATTACGGCGCCGCCGCGCCCGCCGGGGACTTTGGGTGCAGCCAGGCCAGCAGGCTCGCGCGGCCGGCGCGAGCGTAGACCTGGTATGGATAGCTGTGGCAGTTGGGCGTGTTCTTTCCCGCCACACAGCCGTTGTAACGAAGCAGGGCGCGCTCCACGTTGCCGCCCGCCCCGCGAAAGAAATCGGCGAAGATGCGCGCGCCGTAGCAGAGATTGGTTTCCACTGCTTCCAGCTCGCCGGGGCAAGCCGGCCAATGCCCCCGGTGCTGCGGCATCACCTGCATCAGCCCGCGCGCGCCCACCGGACTCCGCGCCGCGGGATCCAGCATCGGGTTCTCCACGAGCAGCACCGCGAGCAGGACGCGCGGCTCCAGCTCCACGCGCGTGGCCTCACGGATCAGCGCCCGCGCGATGCGCCGTGCCAGCAGCGGATCGTTCCGGTACTGCAGCAGCACTCGCTCGATCGGCGCGATGTCCCGATCGTACACCGCCTCCACCTCGCGCCAGAGCCCGGACAAACGCTGCGCCCGCTCGAGTAGCACCGGCACCTCGGCCGCCGCCGCAGGCGCTCCGGCCGCCAGCATAACGGACGTACCGCCGTCGTAGACGGCCGCGCCCGCTCCAGCGACCGCAGCCGCCAATCCCGCGAGCAGGTACGGGCCCCGCCGCCACCACCGGAGCGGCAGTGCCGCCCGCTCGAAACACCAGCCCAAAATCCCGGACACCGTCTTCATCGTGCTACCACCTCCCGAATGCCGGAACGGCGGCCCCCTGGGGCCGCCGACCCGACCGAGCCGCGGGCGGGTTGCAAGCGGTGTACCGGTGGGGCGTGGCGGCACGGATGAAGGTCGCACTTTTTTCGTCAGACCCCCGGTCCACGTCGCCACGCCCGGGGCGGGGCGGATCCAAGTCGCAGGCCAGGTATACCGGTTGCAGCCCGTCTGGCTGTGGGAGCCGGCCAAACGCCGGCGCGCGGGCAGGAACGGCAACAAGGAGCAGCGCATGGCCTGGGCAAAGAGACCCAAGCGGGACACGCCCCCGATCACGCAGCGCCAGGTCACGGACGGGCGCGGCCGCACCTGGGTCGGAACCCTCACGTCCGGAACGGTGGCCGGCGGCGAGGAGCACGCAGAGGTCGTTTTCGTCTGTCTCGACCAGCCCGGCGAGCTCAAGCGGATCGCCCGCCTCGACCTGCCTCCTGCGCGCGCCGCCGCGGCGCTGCGCGCTCTCGAAGATGCGGAGGTCCTGCGGCTGTTGTCCGGCTCGGAACCGGCGTAAAACGCGGAAATTTGCCGCAGCCCCCGTTTGCCGACGCCGACAAAATTCGGTATTGTTTCGGGACTAGCGCGGCGCGGATCCGGAGGCGGTCCGGGCCGTGCCGACCTCTTCCGGTGGGGGGTTCCATGGCGCTCTACCGTACGCTGTACTACGGGGACATCAGCGTAGGGGTGGGGGGACGCATCACGATTCCGCAGGAGATCCGCGACGATCTGGGGATCGAGGATGGGGATGTCCTCACGGTACGGGTGGAAGAGAGCTCGACCGGGATGCGCCAGATGGTGATGTGGCGAGCGGATCGGACGCAGGAGGGGACGAGCTGACGCTCGCTCGGGTACCTCATTTCTTGAGTTTTGGTCGCCCGGCTCCGCCCGGTTCTCGCCGTGGTAACCTTGCGTCCTTTGCGTTCTTTGCGGCCTTGGCGGTGAAATCGCTTTCCTGCCCGCTCGTTTCGCTCAAACTTCGAGATCGACCCACCGGATCAACTCGCGCAGCGGCTCCTGGCCGTCGTGGTGCCAGGTGACGGGCGGCCAGGGCATACGCTCGAGATCGGTGATGCGGGAGATGCCGACCCTGCCCAGCGCCTCGGCGAGCCGGGCAAGACGCTCGGGCGTGGTGGCGGCCGCGGCGGTCTGAAGGCGGCCCGCGAAGGGGCGCACGAGGTCGGCCAGGTCGAAGAGGTCCTCGAGGGGTTTCACCCACACGACCCGGTTGAGGCAGGACGGCGTGAGCGCCGGGTCGTCGTCATAGAGCACCGTGTACTCGGTGCCGGAGCTGGCAAAGAGGCGTACGGTCCTGCCGGCCATTCCGCGGAACTCGGCCGCGCTGCGCGCGTGCTGGATCGCCGCGGCTTCGGCCGGGGACAGGCGGCCGCGCGGCAGGTCCTCTTCGAGCCGCGCCAGCTCTTCCGCGAGCAGCGCCGCGAAGTCGTCCGGCTGCAGGCCTCCGCCCCGCTCGACGTAGAGCACGTGCGGTGACACACATCCCTGCTGGTCGAACACCGCCACGGCGCGAGCCGCGCGCGCAGCGACGTGCCGGGCCTGTTCGCGGCCGAGCGACTCGCGTCCAATGACGCCGAAGGAGAGCCTGGGGCCGTGCACGACCAGGCGCTTGCCGGCCGGCATTCGGCCGCGCAGCGCTGCCACCGTTTCTTCGCCGCCGTAGACCACGACCAGGTCGGCGCTCTCGAGCGCGAGCCGTTCCAGCGCCTCGGTCCCGCCGGGCCAGTAGGTCACAGCCAGGCACTCCCCGAGCCGCTGGTCCACCTCGGCGAGCGCGCGCGCGAAGAGGGCGGCGAGCAGCGGCTCGCCGGACGCGGTCTTTCCCAGCGTCGCCGCCTTGACCAGGAGCGAGCGCACGAGCGAGGTCACGGCCACGCCAGGTACGTTGCCCGCGAACACGTGAAATGCGAGCTCGGGCCCGTACGCGCGCCGGTGACGTCCGGCCGCGGCCGGATCGGGCCTGAGCCCGTCCAGGACCCGTGCATCGCCGAGCTCGGCGGCGAGCAGCGCGTGCAGCGCGTCGGCGCGCCAATCGCGCGCCATGCGCTCCACGATCAGTCGTACCATGGGCGGCGAGTAGCCGGTGATCGCGGGGAGGGCGCCCTCCGCCTGACGCCGCAGCGGATCCCTCTCATCGGCCAGCCGGCCCGCGGCACGGTCGATGATGTCCACCAGCTCGGCCACGGGTCGGTCGGCCAGGGCGCGCGCGCGCGCCGCGCGCAGCCGCTCGAGCACGCCCTCCAGCAGCGACGCGTCCAGGAGCGGCGTGCGCAGCTCGACCTCGTCGCCGAAGCGGCGTACATCCCAGCCGGTCACGCGGTCTAGGTCGAGCGCCGGCAGATGAAACGCGTCGGCGCGGATCATCGGCGTTCCTCGACCGCGCTGAGCAGCAGGTCCATGGCGATCGAGCAGCCGCGTGGCGGCGCGCCCGTCGCGCGCCCGAGCACGACGAATCCGTCCTCCACTTCCCCTCCGAGATCCTCCGTCTGCACCGCGACCACCGAGCTCAGGTTGGCGAGATCGACCAGACGGAGAATGCCGACGGCGCCGGGGCGCGCCACCTCCAGTGTCTCCGGGTCTGCGACCAGCACGCGCATCCAGGGCGGGGCGAGCTTGCGCGGCGAGCGGCCGCTCACGCCCGCATGCCAGTCACGCAGCCCCGCATCGTAGGCCTGAGAGGACAGCTCCGTCATGCCGTACTCGTTTACGACGTGAGAGCCGGGGACGCCGACCAGCTCCTGGTACGCGGAGCGCAGCTCCTCCGCCGGGACCTCACGGCGCCGCCCCTTGAATCCGCCCGTATCCATGAGCCGCGAGCCCGCCGGCAGCCGGAATCGCTCGCCGCGTGCGCGCAGCCGATCCAGCCAGTGCAGGAACGCGAGCGAAGTCCCCAGGAGACACACCGGCGTCCGTCCATCGGTGAAGCGCCGGAGCGCCGCGGCGAGGGCGTCGTCGTCGATCCCCCGCTGCACATCCGCGTAATGGGCGCTGCCCTGCGCGCCGACACGCTCGACCAGCACGGCGACCATGTGCGCGAGGGAGGAGTCAGTCATCTGCTGGCCGGGCGGGACGAGCGAGAGCAGGGGAAGTTCGGCGCGATCCGGCAGCACGTACCCCGCGAAGCCGGCCAGCAGCGCGGCGTGATAGGCCGTGACATCGAGGAGGTAGTGCTCGCCCCGGCGCTCCGCACGCGTGGTGCCGCTCGTGCGGAACACGGCCTCGGCTGCCTCCACGCGGCCGGCCACCAGCCGCACTTCCTTGAAGGCCGCCGTGGGCACCGCCGGGATCTCGCTCCAGTGGGCGACGTCGTCCGGCGTCCGCCCCCGGCGGCGACAGTACGCGGCGTAGGGACCGTTGCGTTCGAATTGAAACGCGAAGATGCGGCGGGCGAGCGCATCGAACACGGCGTCCTCGAGCGGGCGGTCCACGCCACGCGCGCACAGCGCGATCACCTGGTCGCGCAACGCTTCACCCTCGAGATCGAGCACGCCCGGTGCCGGAGCGAGGTCAGCGGATCGCGTTGACGGCGGCGGCGAGCTCCGCGGGGTCGCGCACGGGCGGCGAGCAGGAGCGCAGGCCGCAGGCGTACGCGGCGGGAGCGCCGCCCGCCGGGAAGTTGAGCGCGCCCAGGCGACCGCCTCGCTCGAGCGTCCAGACCCGGCGCTCCGGGTCGGGCAGCGCGAGTGCCGCGCTGCGCAGCGGCTTCGTCTGCTCGCGCGGTCCGACGACGACGATGCGCAGCGGCGGCTCGAAGAACTCGTCGACCGCGAGGGCAAAGGCGCCGCCGGCCACGCCGTAGCGTCCCGCGAGCGGCGAGAGCACCGCCAGAATGCGCTCGGCGACGGCGTGGTAGCCGCGCTCGCCGGTCGCCTCGGTCAGGTCGAGCAGCGCGCGCGCCGCGTGGGCGTTCAGCTCGAAGGGGCGGTCCCGGTAGCGGAGGGCGCCGACGTCGTCCTCACTCGGCCGGTGATCGATGAACCCACCGTCCTCCGCCCAGAGCAGCCGTTCGAGCGCCTCAGCGAGCGTGCCCACCCGCGCGAGCGCATCCGCGCGGCCCGTGGTCTGAGCGACGGCGAGACCCGCGCGCATGGCCTCCACGGCATCCGTGAGCAGCCCGGAGAGCGCAGGCTCGTCATCGGGCTCGCGGTGGTGGTAGAGCAGGCCATCCGGCGCGCTCATGGCGGCGAGCAGCGTGTCCAGCGCCGCGCCGGCCCGCCCGATCCAGTCCTCGCGCGCGAGCCGGCCGCCAGCCTCTGCCAGCGCGGCGATCCACTGCGCGTTCCAGTTCGCGTAGACGACCGCGTCCACGGTGGGCCGTGCGTGCTTGCGCCGCGCGCGCGCCTCGAGGCGGTAGTAGTCCTCGTCCGCGTCCTGGCTTCCGCCCCACAAGCCCTCGGGGAGTCGCAGCACCCGCTCGACCCAATCGACCACGCGTTCGGCGGTCCTGCGCCAGTCGGCCCGGCCGCGTAGCTGCGCGCCGAGTGCATAGGCGCGGAGCAGCCCCGCGTTGACCTCGAGCATCTTCTCGTAATGCGGTCCGGTCCAGTCGGCCGCGGTGGTGTAGCGGAAGAAGCCGCCGTCCACGTCGTCCCACAGCTCGCCGGCGAGCATTCCGTCCAGCGTGCGCTCGGCCATCTCGAGCCAATCCGGGTTGCGCGTGCGCTGCCCCAGCACGAAAAGCATCTCGATGGCTTCCCCGTGCGGGAACTTCGGCTCGCCGCCGAAACCGCCGTTGCGCGGATCGAAGGCATCCCGCGTGGCGGTGACGACGTCGTCGGCCGCTTCCCGCCGCACCAGCCCCACGGCCGGGTGCCGCGAGCGCGCCGCTTCCAGCGCTTTCCTGCGCCGCTCGATCTCCGCCTGCAGCTCGCCGCGCCGCTCGCGCCAGGCGGCGAGCACGCCGCCCGCGACGGAGCGGAACTCGTCCGGCGGCACGTACGTGCCCGACCACAGCACCTCGCCGGTCGGCGTCAGGAACGCGTTGGTCGGCCAGCCGCCGGCGATGTAGCGGTCCTGCACGTGCGGGTTGTGATCGGCATCCACCCGCATGGGGATCAGGTCCTGGTTGATGAGCTGAACGAGGGCGGGGTCGGAGTAGGTGGTCTCGTCCATCCGGTGGCACCACTGGCACCAGACGGCCGTGAGGTTCAGCAGGATCGGCGTGTCGGTCCTGCTCGCCTCGTCGAACGCGGCGCGCCCCCATCGGCGCCAGTGGATCTCACCCGCACGGTTCGGCCGTGGGGAAAAGCGGAAGCTGTCCGGCATGGCGGGGGTCTCCCGCGTTCGTGCGCCCGCCCGAACGATAGGTGGAAACGCGAAACGGGGAAAGGTCAGGGCACGCGGAACTGCTCGCTCTTCGCCTCGTAGCGGCGTCCGGGCAGGCCCAGAATGCCGATCAGCAGGCGCTTGAGGCCCTGACCGAGAGCGGACGGGAACGAGCGCCGGCCGCGCACGGCCGGCTGGAGCTCGCCCTTGAGCCAGTTCTCGAGCTCCTCGAGGTCCGAGAGCGAAAACGTCTCGATGTCCAGCACGGCGGTGTAGTAGTAGCGGCCGCCCCGCTGCGGCCGCAGCGTCAGCGGGTAGATGCGCTCGAGGGCGGCGCGGGCATCGTCGTAACTCGCGAACGTATGGGCCGCTGCCGAGCTGGCGCGTGTGCGCAGCAGGTAGCGGCCTCCGAGCGGCTCGTACAGCAGCAGGGTCGCCCAGCTCTCGGTCCCCGCCAGATCATCGACGAAGCCGTCGCGCCACAGCTCGACTCGCAGGCGAATCCGCAGCGGCAGCCCGGAGCGCACCGCCTCCTGGAGACCAGGATCCTGGAGCACGGGGCCGAGGCGGAGCAGCGCGCGGTGCCCGGCGGCGGCATCCGCTGCCACCGAAAGCGCCGGCGCCTGGGGGAACGGTTCCGGGGCCGGCGCGAGCCAGAGCATCAGAGCGAACAGGGACGAGGTCAAAAGCTCGGACCCACGCGCACGAAAAAGTTGATGCGCTCGGTCAGCCGGTCGACGCTTCCGGAGAGCGGCACGGCCCAGTAGAAGCCGATCCTCCCGAGCCGCAACCCGAGCCCGGCATCCACGGAGAAGTCGTTCTGGCCGCCGCCGCGCCCCTGCTTCGAGCGCGGCTCGTTCCAGGCGCGGCCCGCATTGAAGAATGCGAGCCACGCAGGAGACTCACCCAACTGCACGTCCGGCCCCAACCAGCGCCGGAGCAGCCGGCGTGCGGCGGGAAAGCTGGCGGTGTACTCGAGCTGCAGCACGGCGGCGCGGTCGCAGCCGTAGAACGGGTAAATCCGGTCCTCGGGGTCTGGATCGAACGTATTCGGCGGGGGCCCCGGCACCAGGGTGCGGCGCGCGCCGCAGTCGAAGTCGAACAGGCGGTAGCCCGGCAGCGATCCTTCACCGCCCAGCGCGTGCTGGCGCTGCGGCGGGAGTGGGTCGCCGTCGAGCGAGCCGGCCGCGAGCGCGCGCACGGCCAGCCGCGAGCTGGGCCCCAGCCGGGCATAGCGGCGCACGTCCACGAAGGCCGCGAGGAACCGGTCGTTGGCCGGGGCGCTGCCGAAGCTCGGCTGCCCGAGCGAATCCAGAAGAACGTTGTGCGCGAGCGTGCCGCCCAGACCCCGCTCGAGCTCGATCCGCACGAGCCAGCCGGCGGAGGGGCTCACGTCCTCGTTGCGCGTATCGTGATCCACCGCCAGGGAAAGGCTGCGCAGCCGACCTTCCGCGACAGTGGGCTGCGGCCGCCAGGCCTCGTCGTTCTCGAAGAGGGACCAGGGCTCGCGCGGCAGCACCCGCTCGTGCTCCTCCTGCCGGTACTCGAGCAGGAGACGGGTGGGGCTCCCCCGCGGCGCCCAGCCGAAGTACGCGCCCCAGCCGGTGCGCTCGTAGTAGTCGCGGAAATCCTGGTGGAACAGGAAGGTCGCGAGCGAGTTCTCGCGGTTCGACAACCCCCACTCCTCGATCGGGTCGATCTCGGAGAACAGCCGCGCACCGATGCGCGCGCGCTGATGGGCGCCGAAGTACTGTTCGGCCCGCAGGGTGTAGCCCAGCTCGTCCGAGTCGACGCTCAGCCCCGACTCGCTGCGGTAGATGAGCTGCGCCTCGAGCCGGGTCGGATTCGAGCCGCCGAACCGCACGCGCGGGCCGATGCTGATGGGCAACCCCTCCACCCGGTTGTAGCTCCCGCGGATCGACGCGGTCAGATCGGTGCGGCCGAAGCCGAACTCGCGGCCGGCACTGATCGCGGTGGGCGGAGCCGGTGAGAGGTAGACCAGGCGGCCGTCCTCGCGCCGGTAGCGGAGCGGCTCGGGATGGACCACGCTCTGGCCGGCGACGCGCGCCGAGTCCAGCCCCGTGACGCCGCCGCCCACGACCGTGAGGTCGCCCTCGATGTCGGCACCGGGCTCCAGGCGCAGGTCGCCGTTCACGACCACGAGGCTGCCGCGCACGCGGCCGCCGACCAGCACGGGCCCGCCCAGGACGACCACGTCGCCGACCAGCTCGCTTCCGCGCGCCAGCCAGGACTCGCCGGTCAGGCGGATCGTCTCCGGGCGGTTGTAGACGGCGATGATCGCCTCCGCCGTGGCGCGCGGCAACGCGTCCTCGCGGGGGATCTGGGCGGCGGCCGCCCCGCCGAGGGCGTGGGCGAGGGCGAGCGCGAGGGCGGGGGCAATGCGGGGCGAAAAGCGGGTGGGGGTACCCTTGCCCGCTTTTCCTCCCGCTTTGCTCTCGCCCGCGCCCACGCCCCACGCCCCCGCCCGTATTTCGGCACTCCTCATCGCTCGATCCCCAGCCGTTTCATGCGGCGATACAGGTTGGGCCGGTCCGTCTTCAGCCGGCGCGCGGCCTCCGCGACATTGCCGCCGGCATCCTCGAGCGCGCGCAGGATGAGCTCGCGCTCGTAGGCATCGAGACGGGGTCCGAGCGCGTCCGCGGCGTTCGCGGGTGCGCGCCCGACCGCCCCGTGCGCGGACGACGGTACCGGCGCCGGTGCAGCCGGCTGCCGGGCATCCCGCTCCGTGAGCAGCAGCTCGATCTGCGTTGCGCCCACCGGACGCCCCGGATACAGGATCGCCAGCCGTTCGCAGATGTTGGCCAGCTCGCGCACGTTCCCGGGCCAACGGTACCGCTGCAGGCGATCGAGCGCGGAGCGTTCCAGGCGCGGCGTCTGCAGCCCCTGCCGGGTCTGGAGCCGGGCCAGGAAATGCGCCGCGAGCTCGGGAACGTCTTCCAGCCGCTCGCGCAGGGGCGGCAGGTGGACGGGCAGCACGTGCAGGCGGTAGTAGAGGTCGTCGCGGAAGCGGCCGATCGCCATCTCCGCGCGCAGGTCGCGGTTCGTGGCCGCGACCACGCGCACGTCCACCGGAATCGGCTCCTGTCCGCCGACCCGCTCGATCTTCCCCGCCTCGATCACGCGCAGCAGCTTCGCCTGCGCCTCCGCGCTCAGGTCCGCCACCTCGTCCAGGAACAGCGTCCCGCCATCCGCCAGCTCGAAGCGGCCGCGCCGCCGCTCCGTCGCGCCGGTGAAGGCACCCCGCTCGTGCCCGAACATCTCCGACTCGACCAGGTCGCGCGGAATCGCGGCGCTGTTCACGCGCACGAACGGCCCGGCCGCACGCCGCGACAGCGCGTGCAGCGCGGCGGCCGCGAGCTCCTTTCCCGTGCCACTCTCGCCCGTGATGAGTACGCGTGCATCCGTGGGCGCGACCTGCCGGATCAGCTCCCGCGCCTCGCGCATGGTGCGACTCGAGCCGACCAGCTCGTTTCCCGGGCCGAGCTCCGCCGCGAGCGCGCGCGAGAGCTCGCGCGCGCGCCGCAGCTCGAGCGCACCGCCGACCGTGAGCAGCACCGCCTCGGGCGTGAGCGGCTTCTCGATGAAGTGGAACGCACCCAGCTTCGTCGCCTGCACCGCGTCGGCGAGCGTGGCGCGGCCGCTCATCATCACGACCGGCAGCGTGGAGCTGCGCTCGCCCACCACGCGCAGCACGTCGAGCCCGCTCAGGTCGGGCATCGCGAGGTCGAGCAACACGACGTCGGGCTCGTCCGCTTCCACGGCTGCGATGCCGCTGCGGCCGTCGGCGGCCTCCCGCGTGCGGTACCCCTCCGACTCCAGCAGCCGCGCGAGCATCCGCCGGATATTGGCCTCGTCGTCGACGATCAGGATGACGGCCATGCTGGGGATCAGCGCCCCACGACGAGTTGCGCGAGCACGGGCGCGCGCGCGCCGTTCAGCACGCGGACAGAGCGGCAGGTCATGATCGCGGGGGGGCCGTAGAAGAGCCGCATCTCGACCTGCCGCTGCACGGCGGCCGGGGCCGTGCGCCCCTCCTCGCGCCCGCACGCCTGTGCGTCCGTCAGGGCGGGGTCGAGCAGCGCGGCCAGGCTGTCGCCGGCGGCGGGATCGGCCACGTCCACGGCGAGCACGACCGCCGCGTGCGGCATGACGTCCGTGGCCACGTACTGGAGCAGCGCACGCACGAACGAGCGCAGGTCCACGCCCGAGTCGGCGCGCGTCGCGAGCAGGTCCAGGAAGCGGCTCTTGTCGACGGTATAGAGGGCGTCGTGCACGACGAAACGGCCGCCCCCCTCCATGCTCAGCGCGAGGGTCGTGTCGCCGACCGGCTTTCCGGCCAGGAACGCGAGGGAGGTGGTGCCGGCGTCGCCCGGACCGCTCAACTCCTTCTCCGTGCGCTGCGCGACCTCCGCGAACCAGGCGCTGTCCGCCGCGCCGGCCAGGAGCACGAGGCGTGCGCCGACGCGCCGGATCTCATCCGCCACCACGAAAGCCGCCACACCCTGCCCCGCGTCCAGCGCCAGGGTCGGGTACTCGACGGGACCCGGTCCACCCAGCCGTACGGCGCAGCCGATGACCAGAGCCGCCAGGCCCGCCGCGCCCAGCCGCCGTGCCCCACGCTTCATGGCACCTCCAGCAGCACGAGCACGGGCCGGTGGTCGGACGCCTGGGTCGGGATCACCTGGGCGCTTCGGCAACCGGCTCGTCGCAAGAAGAGGTAGTCA
>JACQPS010000086.1 GCA_016207445.1 Gemmatimonadota bacterium
CGAGCCCGGCGACACGCCCTACGAAGGAGCGACGATCGAGGTGCAGTTCGTCGGATTCGATTTTCCGGGGGGCGTTCACCTGGTGGGTGACGCCGCCGGCGTCGCCTCCGGGCTGACGTTCGAGGGGATCTACCCCGCCCTGATCACAGGCGAGGAAGTGGCGCGCCGCATCCTGGATCCCCGGTTTCCCATGCCGAAGACCCGGCGCTGGCTGCGGAAAAAGCAGTTGCACGATGCCATCGGCCGCGCCTGGCTGCGGCGCCGGCCCCGCGACGCGAGTCTCTGGGCCATCTACCACCTGTGCCGCAGCCGCACGGCAAACCGGCTGCTCACGGCTTTCTTCACCGCCGGCTGAGCCGGTCGAGCATCGCTCTTGCAGTTCTGGGGTCGGGCGGCAAGCTTGCAGTTACGCCGTCCGGGAGGGAGGAGGTAGCCAATGCCCGAGAGGATGAGGGACCCCGTCTGCGGCATGGTGATCGAGCCGGACAAGGCCGTGGGAAGCATGGATCACGGCGGCCAGACCTACTACTTCTGCTCGACTCAATGCCTGCGCGAGTTCCAGTCGAGCCCCGAGCGCTACACGGAAGCGGCGGCCGCCGGCGCGGGGGAAAAGGAATCCCGCTTCGAGCCGGGTGAGGCGGTCGAGCGGCACGAGCCGCCCCGCACGACCCTGGGCCGTGTCACCTTCCCGAAGTTCGGCTCGGCCGGCAGCGGGGGGGCGGAGTTCGAGCGGCTCCCGGAAGCGCACGAGGAGAAGGAAGAAAAAGGGCCCGGGAAGGAGTAGCCGCGGCCGCAGCTGCTCCTTCGCCGAGGTACATTCCCCCGGTGCCCGGGAGAGCCAACGACCATCCGTCCCTCGGCCGGCGTGGAACGCCCCGGGAACGCCTCTCGCTTCCGCGGGGTTGTATGGACAGGTATCTCACCGGTGAATCCCGCCGAGCATTCGAGCTAGCTTGGAGCGAATGATCAGACGCTTGCGGTTCCTGGCTGGGGTTTTCGCGCTGCTCGCGCTCTCGCTTTCGCTCGCCGGGGCGACGTGGGCGGCGCTATGCACACCGGGCATGGATACCAGGAGCTCCACGCGGGCGTTGGTGATGCCCGCCCACTCGTCCGATGGCGCGGGCAGCATGCCCCTGGACGATTGCAGGGGCGCTGGCAGCGTGCCTGTCTCCGGCCAAAGCTCTCCGCCCGCACCGCACTGTCCGTTCACCTCGATGGCCGGGTTCCCGTGCTCGGCCGCGGCCTCGCTGCCGAGTACGCTTTCGCTCAATCTTCTGCCCGCGCCCGAGGGCGCCACGGGAAGTTCGGCTGCCGATCTCGAGCCGCACCTCTTGCTGGGCAAAGCTCTCTTCCATCCCCCGAAGGCGTAGTCCGTACGGCCGGGGATTCAACCCGGCCAGAATTCCCTGGCACACTCGCACGTCATTGGGAGCCAGCTCGGAGCCGTTCGCCCGGCTTCCGCCGTTCGCCCGAATGCCGGCACAGGCGGCTCGCGCGCCGGGAGCGTCCTCACCCGGGCGCGGCCGAGGTCGCCTGCGATCTCGTGCGCAGGGGGGTCACGGATGTGGCCAAGGTCCAGGCCGCCGTGGACGCGGCGTCGACGCCGTCGGGAGCATAGGAGAAGGCATGAAGACGAGAATGCAATTCGCCAGGTGGGCTGGTGGCGCGGCTCTGATCGTCACGACGCTCACGCCCGGAACATTGTGGGCGCAGGGCGCCGGCGCGCGCTCGGTGCAGCTCGCGAGCTTCCTGCGCGAAGCCGAGGAGAAGAACCCGGAGCTCACGGCTGCGCGCAAAGCCGCCGAAGCCGCGGCCGCCCGTGTACCGCAGGCCGGCGCGCTGGCCGACCCCGTGGTGGGCGTGGGCGTGATGAACCTTCCCGCGGCGGATCCCGGCCTGCGCGGTGACATGATGACCATGGCCACGGTCGGGGTCTGGGGAACCCTGCCGTTCCCGGGCAAACTGGCTTTGCGCGAAGACGCGGCACGCTTCCAGGCCGAGGCTTCCAGATGGGAGCTGGAGCGCGTGCGCCAGAAGGTCGTCGCAGGCGTGAAGGCCGCCTATTACGAGATCTACTTCCTGGACCGGGCGCTCGACGTCACCGCGCGAAACCAGGGGCTGGTCACCGACTTCGCCCGGCTCACCTCGGCCAGGTACGGCGTCGGCACGGGAGCCCAGGCGGATGTGCTGAAGGCTCAGGTCGAACGTACGCGTCTCGAAGACCAGCTGGTGGACATTCGTGAGAAGCGCACCTCCTCCTCCGCCCGGCTGAACTCGCTGCTCGGCCGGCCTACGGACACGCCCGTTCCCGCCGTCGAGTTTCCGGAAGGCGTGCGCGCGGCGGCGCTCCAGGGCGCGCCGGACAGGGCCACGTTCGCCTACGTCGCGCTCCAGCCCGCGGCGGCCCCGGGACGACCCACGGTCGCGGACCTCCAGCGGCTCGCCCTCGAGCACAACCCGATGATTCAGGCGCACCTCCGCCGCATCGAGGCGCAGAAGAAGGCGGTCGCGCTCGCGGGCAAGGCCAAACTGCCGGACTTCGACATCTCGGTCGGGTACGGCCAGCGGGTCGGACTCGGTGATTTCGTCAGTGCCATGGTTTCCGTGCCGGTGCCGATCTTCGCCGGACGCAAGCAGGACCAGCAGGTAGCCGAAGAAGCTGCCAGCCTCGCGGAGATGCACGCGCTGCACGACACGATGGTGAACGAGCTGAACGCCGAGATCGCATCCCTGACAGCGCAGCTGGAGCGGACGCGCGCCCAGCTCCTGCTCCTGGATCAGGGGATCCTGCCGCAGGCCCGGGCCGCGCTCGCGTCCGCGACGGCGGCGTACCGGGTCGGGCGGGTCGATTTCCTGTCGCTGCTCGACTCCCAGGTCACGCTCTACCGTCACGAGCTCGACAACCACCGCCTGCTGGGCGACTTCGCCAGCATCCTCGCCGCGCTCGAGCGCGCCGTGGGCAAGGAGATTCTGCCATGAAGAAGTCGCGCACCCTCTACCTCGGCGCCGGCGCCGGCATCGTCGTGCTGGCGGGTGGGCTGATCTTCGCGCTCGGCGGCCGAGACCGCGCACCCACGGCCGCCCAGGCAATGCCGGGCGCGGACATGGCCGGAATGGCGATGGGCAAGGGAAGCGTTCGCCTGACGCCGAACGAGATGCGCACCTTCGGCATCACGTTCGCCACGGCCGAAGTCCGGCCGCTCCGGCGCGCGATCCGCACGGTCGGGCTCGTGGAGTTCGATGAGACGCGTATGGCTTACGTCTCCCCGAAGTTTGGCGGCTGGGTGGAGCGGCTGCATGTGGATTTCACCGGCAAGCCGGTGCGCAAGGGCCAGCCGCTCCTCGATGTCTACTCTCCCGAGCTGGTGAGCGCCCAGGAGGAGCTGCTGCTGGCCGCGCGCATGGCCGCATCCGTCGGGCAGAGCGCGATCGAGGGCGTGGCGAGCGGGGCCGGCGATCTCCTGGAATCCGCCAAGCGGCGGCTGCGCTACTGGGACATCTCCGATGGCCAGATCACGCACATCCTGTCCTCGGGTCAGGTCCAGAAAACGCTCACGCTGCATGCGCCCGTGAGCGGCATCGTGATGGAGAAGGATGTATTCGAGGGCCAGGCCTTCCTGCCCGGTCACAGGCTCTACATGATCGCCGATCTCGCGGAGGTCTGGATCAACGCCGAGGTGTTCGAGTCCGACGCCGCGCTGCTGCGCGAGGGGATGCCGGCGGAGATCGCGATCGGGGCGCTGCCCGGCCGGTCGTACCGCGGACGCGTGGAATACGTCTATCCGACGCTCGAGGAGAAGACGCGCGCCATGCGCGTCCGCATCGCGCTCCCCAACCGCAGCAGGGAGCTGAAGCCCGGGATGTATGCCACCGTCAAATTCACGGCCGACCTCGGCAAGGTCCTCGCGTTGCCGGCCTCGGCGGTACTCCACTCCGGTGAGCGCGCGGTCGCGTTCGTCGACATGGGCGCGGGAGAGCTCATGCCGCACGAGCTCGTCCTCGGGCAGCGAGGGGAGGAATACGTCGAGGTGCTCGAGGGGATCGAGCCCGGCCAGCGCGTGGTCACTTCCGCGCAGTTCCTGCTCGATTCCGAGTCGAACCTGGCCGAGGTCATGAAGGCCATGATGGCCCAGATGCCGGCCGGCGAGCCGCCCGCCCGGAAGCAGGAGCGCTGAGCCATGCTGCGACGCCTCATCGAGTGGTCGATCCACAACAAGTTCTTCGTCATCCTGGGCACCCTCGCCGTGCTCGGCTTCGGTGGCTGGGCCCTGCTGACGACGCCCGTGGACGCCATCCCCGACCTCTCGGACGTGCAGGTGATCGTCATGTCCGAGTGGAAGGGGCAGGCGCCGCAGGTGGTCGAGGACCAGGTCACCTACCCGCTGTCCACGGAGATGCTCAAGGTGCCGCGCGTGAAGTTCGTGCGCGGCATGAGCCAGTTCGGGCTGTCCATGGTCTACGTCGTTTTCGAGGACGACGTCGATCTCTACTGGGCCAGGTCGCGGGTGCTGGAGTACCTGAACGGCATCCGCGAGAAGCTGCCCGAGGACGTCCAGCCGCAGCTCGGGCCCGATGCGACCGGCGTCGGCTGGGTGATGCAGTACCTGCTGGTCGACCAGAGTGGGAAGTACAACCTGGCGGAGCTCCGCTCTCTACAGGACTGGTACCTCCGCTACCAGCTCACGGCCGTTCCGGGCGTCTCCGAGATCGCCAGCTTCGGCGGCTTCGAGAAGCAGTACCAGGTCGAGCTCGAGCCGGAGAAGCTTCTGGCGTACAACCTCCCCGTCCCGCGTATCCTCGCGGCGCTTCGCGAGTCCAACCTGGACGTGGGCGGCCGCGTGCTCGAGCTGGGCGGCAGCGAGTACATGGTGCGCGGGCTGGGCTACATCGGCTCCGTCGAAGACATCGAGAAGGTCGCCGTCGGCACGGGCCCGGGTGGCGTGCCCATTACCGTGGGCGACGTCGCCCGCGTCCACCTCGGCCCCGAAATCCGCCGCGGCATCGCCGACCTCGCCGTGCGCGACCAGGATGGTCGCATCGTGCAGGGGGAAGTGGCCACCGGGTTCGTGGTCATGCGCTTCGGCGAGAACCCGCTGGAGGTCATCGAGCGGGTGAAGGCGAAGATGGCCCGGATCGCGCCCTCGCTGCCGGAAGGCGTGGAGATCGTCGTCGGCTACGACCGCTCGGATCTGATTCACCGTGCCATTGCAACGCTGAAAGAAAAGCTGTTCGAGGAAAGCCTGATCATCGCGCTCGTGGCCGTGCTCTTCCTGCTGCACGCACAGAGTGCGCTGGTGGCCATCGTGGTGCTGCCGCTGGGCGTGCTCATGAGCTTCGGCGTCATGCGCTGGCTGGGCATCAACGCCAACATCATGAGCCTGGCCGGGATCGCGATCGCGCTGGGGGCGATGGTCGATGCCGCGATCGTGATGATCGAGAACATGCACAAGCACGCCGAGCGGAACGAGCGGGAAGGGAGGCCGCGGGCGCAGTGGCAGGTCGCCGCGGATGCGGCGAAGGAAGTCGGGCCGGCGCTCTTCTTCTCGCTCCTGATCATCACACTTTCGTTCATTCCGGTCTTCTCACTCGAAGCGCAGGAGGGGCGGCTGTTCCGGCCGCTGGCGTTGACGAAGACGTTCGCCATGGCCGCGGCGGCGCTGCTCTCGGTCACGCTCGTGCCGGTCGCCATGGGGACGTTCATCCGGGGAAAGATCAAACCCGAGGAAGCGAATCCGATCAATCGCTTCGCGCTGCGCGTCTACCGCCCCACGATCCGGTGGGTGCTCGGCCGGCGCTGGTGGCTGATCGGCGGGGCGGCCGCGGTGCTGGCCATCACCTGGATTCCATTCTCGCGACTCGGGAGCGAGTTCATGCCGCCGCTGATCGAGGGCTCGGTCATGGACATGCCCTCGCTCTTTCCCGGTGTGGGCACGGCGCAGGTGAAGGACATCCTGCAGCAACGCGATTCCGCAATGGCCGGCATTCCCGAGGTGACCATGGTTCTCGGCAAGGCGGGCCGCGCTCGGACCGCCACCGATGCGGCCCCCCTGGCCATGTTCGAATCAGTGGCGATCCTGAAGCCGGAGGAGGAATGGCGGCCCGGCGTCGACTACGACTCGCTCGTCACGGAGTTCGACGCCAAGGTGCGTACGCCCGGGATCGCGAACATGTGGTCGATGCCGATCAAGAACCGGCTGGACATGCTGACCACCGGCA
Organism: Gemmatimonadota bacterium; assembly: GCA_016207445.1. Classification (GTDB taxonomy): domain Bacteria; phylum Gemmatimonadota; class Gemmatimonadetes; order Longimicrobiales; family RSA9; genus JACQPS01. The sequence continues at coordinate 6,217 of JACQPS010000086.1, forward strand.
TCAAGACGCCGGTCGGCATCAAGATCTTCGGGCCGGAGCTGCGCGAGCTGGAGCGCGTCGGCAAGGAGATCGAGGGCTTGCTGTACGCCGTCCCGGGCACCAACTCGGTATTCGCGGAGCGCGCCGTGGGCGGACGCTACCTCGAGCTGGAAGTCGACCGCGATGCCGCCGGCCGCTACGGCCTCTCCGTGGCGGACGTGCAGCACACGATCATGGCGGCGGTCGGCGGCATGAACGTGACGCAGACGGTGGAGGGCAGGGAACGGTATTCGGTGAACG
>JACQPS010000073.1 GCA_016207445.1 Gemmatimonadota bacterium
AGACCGCAACCGGCAACGGCAGTGGAGGCCGTGCCCGAGATCCGCACGGTGGCGCTGCTCGGGTGTGGGCTCATGGGAAGCGGCATCGCGGAGGTCTGCGCCCGCGCCGGCTACGACACCTGGGTGCGGGAGGTCACGGAAGAGCTGTGTCAGCGCGGAAAAGGCCTGCTCACCCGCAGCCTGGACCGCGCGCTCGAGAAAGGGAAGCTCACGGCGGGAGACCGCGAGCAGACGCTCGGCCGCGTCCACATGACCACCGCGCTCGACGACCTGAAGGACGCGCACCTCGTGATCGAGGCGGTCACCGAGGACCTCGACCTGAAGAACGAGCTCTTCCGCGCGTTGGACCGGCTGTGCCAGCCGGGAACGATCTTCGCCAGCAACACCAGCTCGCTCACCATCGCGGCCATGGCCGCCGCCACGCAGCGGCCCGATCGCGTGATCGGGCTGCACTTCTTCAACCCGGTCCCGGTCATGCGGCTGGTCGAGGTCGTGCGCACCATCGCGACCAGTGACGAGACGTTTCGCCGCGCCTACGGCTTCGCGCGCTCGCTCGGCAAGGAGCCGGTGGTCGCGAAAGACGCCTCCGGCTTCATCGTGAACCGGCTGCTCGTGCCCTACATGCTGGACGCGATCCGCGGCCTCGAGGCCGGGCTCGGCTCGATCCAGGACATCGACGCCGCCATGGTGCTCGGCACCGGCCACCCGATGGGCCCGTTCATGCTGGGCGATTTCGTCGGGCTCGACACGCTCTACCGCGTCGCCGAGATCATGTACGACGAGTACCGCGAGACGCGCTTCGCCGCGCCGCCGCTGCTCAAGCGCATGGTCACGATGGGATATTTCGGTCGGAAGTCGGGGCGCGGGTTCTACGACTACTCCGGCGAGAAGCCGGTGCCGGTGAACCTCGGGTCGTAAGACGACGCCCTAGGAGCCCGCGCCCCCGGCGGCGCCCGCCTGCGCCGTATCCGCCGGCTCGAGTGCCTGCCAGACATCGTTGCCGAACGGAATGAACAGGTGCGCGTACGGCGCGAGCTCGTCCGCCGGCGCGTACAGCGCCATCCCCTCGAAATCGCCGACCCGCTGAAAGCGGTCGCTCTCCTCGTGCAGCGGCTCGCCCACCGGCCGCCATTCCTTCCCGCCGAACATGACCGGGCGCCCCTCGCGCAGCCATGCGAGCGAATCCGGGTGGTAGCCCACGACCTCCGGCGGCGGCGCCGGAGCCGCCCGCTCCTCCGCCGGGACGCCGGCGGCCCGTTCGTCACGCTGGCAGGCTGCGAGGATCAGCAGTAGCGGCAGCGCGACGAGAGAGCGGAGGGCGGTCATGGCAATGCTCCGAGAATCTGTTCTACTCGCACCGGGTGCAGGACCCATGCCTGCCAGCGGATCCGTACACGTGAACGTACACGTACTCGTACACGGCCTTTGGCTGTCACGACGACGAAATCCGTGTACGTGCCCGAGTACGAGTACGTGCACGTGTACGAACTCGCCCGTGGCTCAGCTCAAACCGGCAGGAAGAAAAACGCGATCCCGAGGATGAGGTAGACGGCCAGGAGCTGCACGCCTTCCATCCAGTGCGACTCACCATCCAGCGCGATGAAGGCCATGATCATGACGGCCAGGGTGACGGCGGCGACCTCGAAGGTCGTGAAGATCAAGTCCATCGGCCGCGGGCCGACGAAATAGCTGAGCAGCACGAGCGCGGGCGCGACGAAGAGCGCGATCTGGATGGACGAGCCCACGGCGATGTTGATGGCCGCGTCCATCTTGTTCTTGCCGGCCATGAGGATGGCGGTCGAATGCTCGGCCGCGTTCCCGATCAGCGCGACCAGGATCACGCCCACGAACACCTCGCTCATGCCGGCCGCCTCCGCCGCCTCGTCGACGGCGCCCACCAGCAGCTCGCTCATGAGCGCCACGCCCACGCTCGCGCCCAGCAGCAGGAGCAGCGCCCGGCCGGTCGAGCCGACGGCGGCGCCGGCCAGCTCGAGCGCGTGCGGGCCGGCGTCGCCGACGTACAGGTGCTTGTGGGTCTTGAGCGTGAAGAGCAGGCTCAGAGCATAGGTGACGAGCAGGACCACGGCGATCTCGGTGCTCAGCCCCTGCTCGACCGGCGCGCCGCCCGCTCCCGCCAGCCGGTGAAACACCGCCGGGACCAGCAGGCCGATGGCGCTCACCACGAGCATGGTGGCGCCCAGGCTGGCCGCCGTCGCGTTGAAGCGCTGCGACCGGTACTTCAGCCCGCCGTACAGCGCACCCGCGCCGAAGACCAGCAGGATGTTGCCGATGATCGAGCCGGTGATGGAGGCCTTGACCAGATCGTACAGCCCGGCCCGCAGCGCCAGGATCGCGATAATCAGCTCGGCCGCGTTGCCGAACGTGGCGTTCAGCAGCCCGCCGGGACCTTCGCCCAGCTGCTCCGCGAGCTGCTCGGTCGCCCGGCCCATGAGCGCGGCCAGCGGAACGACGGCAAGGGAGGAGACGACGAAGACGACGAGGGGAGGCGCGTGGACGGCGTATTCGAGCACCAGCGCGACCGGCGCGAGCAGCAATAACCCCCACCGCCAGTACCGCCGCATGCCCGTCTCGGCCGCCGCGCCCCTGGCCTAGACGTGCACCCGGTCGTGACGATACGACTGCCGCCGCTGTCGGCGGATCGCCGCTTGCCGCTTGCGCTTCCGCTGCTCGCTCGGCTTCTCGTAGTAGCGGCGTTTGCGCAGCTCCGCGTACAGCCCCGCGCGCTGCACCTTCCGCTTGAAGCGCCGGAGTGCCTTCTCCAGGGTTTCGTCCTCCCGGACGACGATCTCCATGGCCAGCTCCGGTTGCCTCGGGAGCCGACCGGAACTTAGGGTGCCGGCAGGGGCCGGGCAATCCGCGATCGCGTCGCGCCGTTACGGCAGCTCCGGCCCCCGGTGCAGCGCGAAGGCGTAGCGCTGGTACTCTTCCGTATGCGCCAGGTAATCGTCCGCCCAGACCTCGAAGGGCGGCAGCGGCAACAGCCGCTCCAGCTCCTGCACCACGATCATCGCGAGCTGCAGCCGGTCGCGCGCCTGAAAGTCGATCTCGCGCCCGTCCAGCAGCCGCTCCACCAGCGCGCGAAAGTCGCCCGGCTGGATCAGGGAGATGAGGTGCGCCACCTGGTCCAGCCGGTAGGAGTCGTAGACCGAGCGCAGATGCGCGAGCGACGGCTCCGCCCCGGCCGCGCTCGGCCCGCGCACGACCGGCACCAGCTCCGCCGAATGCCGCGCCAGCAGGTCCCGGAACCAGCGCCGCACGTCCGCCGACGCGCCCCGCCGCCGCTCGTACGCGTGCAGCGCCGACTCCAGCAGCGACAACACCAGCGGCCGGCCCAGCCCGCGCGCGCGCGCGTCCACCTCCGTCTCCGTCGCCTCGACGAACAGGTCCGCGGTTCGGATCTCCCCGACCTCCGGGTCCAGGTGCGGCGCGCGGAACGAGAAGTAGCCCCGCCACTGCAGGTCCGGGCCCGGGAACGTCACCAGAAACACGCTCCAGCGCTCGCCGTCCCGCTCCAGAAAGCAGAACGAGCGCACGCGCGCGGGCACGCCGCTCCGGGCCAGCGCGCTCAGCGCCGCCGGCGACGCCGGTGTCTTTTCGGTAGGATGATCGGCCAAGCGCGGCTCGCGTTGCAGTCGCACCACGCTATGCCGTGCGCAGCGGCGATGTCAAGCAACATCTTGTTACGCGCAACGCGCGCACGCCCGATCTCGCCTCGGTCACGCGCGACATCTTGACACGCCCCGCCGCGCGCGCGCTCGAGCATGCGAGCCGAAAGGGTCCGGGGAAATTTCCATTTTTCACTCCACGTGCGCGCGCATGCACACGCGCGCTGCTCCGCGATCCGCCGCGTCGCGCAAGAACTTTCGCGCCACGCCGCTGTGTCGCGCCACGCGGCGCGCGCCGTGCGAGTGCGCGGAAATACCTTTCGGGTATGCGCTGTAACTCGTTGGGATGGAATATGATATGCGTAACGGCTTGGCGCGGCGACGCTTACGAAAAACCTTGACGCGCGCGACGAGCCCTTGCTATCTTGTGCGCCGTTTCTCCGACAGTGCAGGAGCAGAGTGAGGCGATAGTGCCTCAGTCGTTCGCAGTTCCGTCGGGAAAAATTCCCCAATTTTTTCAGCCTTCGCTCGAGGCAGAGCCCTATGACGGAGACGTGCGCGGTAGAGCTTCGCGTCCAGTTACCGCGAGCGGTGGCCGCTGCGCTGGAGGAAGTGCAGCGCGAGGATCCGGAGGCGTTGATTCAGATGCTGGTCTACGGGGTGACCCGACGAGTGATCTACGAGCGATTGCGCGCGCGCGCGGAACTCGTGGGCGAGGAGTAAACAAAAGACTTGACGGAGGCGGAACACAGGGATAGCGTAAGCGCGTCAGGCGCGTGAGGACGCGCTCCGGGGCTCCGAGGGAGGAGCGGATTCCTGCAAGAGCGCCGCCCAGCCAGCGACGGAGCGGCGAGCGCGATCCGGCACCCCTCAAGGGCCAGACGTTATGGAAGCTGATGGCGGGGGCGAGCCCGTACTGCGGGCCAAGTACCTCGACTGGTGCTCGGCGCGGGTGGCAGATCGGTTTCTGCAGCTGACGCCGGAACAAATCTACGAGCTGGCCCAGACGGCGTCGCGCACGGGTTCGCCGAGCGGCGCCGATTTCGTTGGCAACTCGGCTCCGTATCGCGTGCTGGTCGAGCGGGTGACGGAGGTGCTGGCCTCGCACATCGGGCTGCCGCCGTTCGAGGAGTGGGCGGAAGCGTACCGGCAGGAGCCGCAACGCTACGACGCGGAGCTGCTGGGCTTCTGGAAGCGCGGGTTGCCGGGGTGAACTGCCGGCGCGGATGAATAGGACGAGGGCGGCGACCACGCGGTCGCCGCCCTCGTCGGTTTCCACGACGCCACGGCGGGCGTCAGTGATCGCGGCTCAGGCGGTACTCGTGCCACCAGACGCCGACGATGGCCGCGCCGCCGGCCGCCAGCAGCAGGATCCCGACCAGTCCCCAGCCGAGGCCCCAGTCCGACCGGCCGCTGCTGAATCCGCGCACCGAGCTCCAGAGCGCGGCCGTCGCCATCGCGATCCAGAGCGCGCCGATGGCGACGCCGATCGCCATCACCACGGTCCTGCGGAATTGCGCCGGGGGCATGCGCCACACCTCGCCGAAAGGAACCGGGGCCGGAATATAGGGCATCTTTGAAAGACCGGGAACTGCCGGTCTTTCGACCGGCAGTTCCGCGGGGTTGCGCCCGGGGCGCGGAAGCGCCATCGTGGGCGACGGGGTTAACGTCAACCGGGAGGCGCAGATGGCCGTTCCCACGGCGGTGATCCCCGAGGGCACGCGGGTGCGCATCCGGCAGGCGCTCTTGCCGATCGATCCCGCGGCCGTCGGCCACATGGGCGTGGTAGTGGACGCGAGCGAGTACCACGCGCACTCGTACGGCGTCGTGCTCGACGGCGAGCAGGAGCTGCGCTTCTTCGCGCCCACCGAGCTCGAGATCGTGCAGGAGCTCGTGCTGCCGCCCGAGCGCGAGGCGGCGAAGCAGCGGCGCGCGCTGCCCTGAGCCGCGACTCGACGAAGCTGTGCGACCGGCCCCCGCGGGGCCGGTTTTTTTTGCGCAGTCGCAGGCGGATTCGCCGCGGAACGGTTGCTGCAGTTTCGCGTGGGCGGGACCGGATGGGAGGAGGCGCATGCCGGAAGAAATCACGCGCTGGCAGCGGAAGGCCGCAGCCGAGG
>JACQPS010000060.1 GCA_016207445.1 Gemmatimonadota bacterium
GCGCGATTCCGTCGTCGACGGCGTCACCGGCTTTCTCGTGCCGCACGGCGATCTGGACTCCCTGACGGACCGACTGGAGAGGCTGCTCACGGACGCGCAGCTGCGGGACCGACTCGGCGCGCAGGCCCGGGCTTTTGCCGAGCGCTACAGCTGGGATCGAGCCGCGAGCGACACGGAAGCACACCTGCAGCAGCAGCTACGGCTCGCCCGGCGCGGCGAGCCGAGGCAGCGGGCGAGGGAGCGGTGAACGCAACTGCAAACCGGAACTCGGGAGGCCCTATGGAGGTCAGCATCAGCGCACGGCACTGCATTCTTCCCGAATCCATCCGCCGGCGTGCCGAGTCGCGGCTGCTGCGCCTCGAGCGCATCGAGCCGCGCCTCACTTCGATTCACCTCGCCTTCGACCACGATCGCGGCGTCACGGTCGCGGAAGCGCGGCTGTACGTCGCGGGCGGGCACACCATGGTGGCGCGCGGCAGTGGCAATGGTTTCCGGAACGCGCTGGACCGCGCGACGGATCGGCTGACCCGACAGCTCAAGCGGCGTAACGAGCGGCGGCGAGAGCACCACGCTCCGCGACCGGCGGCCGCGGTGCCCGAACGGAGGTGGCAGCGGGCGTGAAACCGCTCACGGTCGAAGACTTCCTCGAGAGCAAGCGCCAGTCCCTGGCGCTGGAGTTGCTCACCGACGGCACCAACCTGCAGCGTCGGATCGAGGGTGCGAACATCTCCAGCCCGGGACTGCTGCTGGCGGGGTACACCGCGCGCTTTCCCCGTGGTCGCATCCAGGTCCTGGGGGAGACGGAGATCAGCTACCTGCGCTCGCTCGCAGCCGAGGAGCTGCGCCGCGTGGCGGGGACCTTCTTCGACCTGGACATGCCGGCCGTGATCGTGACGAAAGGGCTCAAGGTCCCGCCGGTCGTGCTGGAGATCGCCCGCGAGCGGGGAGTGCCGATGCTGCGCTCGCAGCTCAAGACGGGCGAGTTCTATCGCCGCGTTCAGCCGTATTTGGAGGAGCAGTTCGCGCCGACGACCACGATGCACGGCTCCCTCGCGGACGTCTACGGCGTGGGCCTGCTGTTCGTCGGCCCCAGCGGCATTGGTAAGAGCGAGTGCGTGCTGGACCTGGTGGAGCGGGGGCACCGCCTGGTCGCGGACGACCTGGTCTACATCACGCGCCGCGGCAATGACGTGCTGATCGGGCGGGGCCACGAGCTCCAGCGCCACCACATGGAGATTCGCGGTATCGGCATCATCGACATTTCGGCCCTGTTCGGCATCCGTGCCATCCGGCAGCAGAAGCGCATCGAGGTCGTGGTTCAGCTGGAGGAGTGGAGCGACCGCACGTACTATGATCGGACGGGCCTCGAAGCAGAAGAGGTGGAGATCCTGAGCGTGAAGGTGCCGAAGGTGATCGTGCCGCTCAACCCCGGCAAGAACATCACGGTGATCTCGGAGGTGGTGGCGATGAACCACCTGCTGAAATACTCGGGCATCCACGCGGCGGCTCAGTTCGACAAGCGGCTGCGGGAGGCGATGCGTCCGATCCGCGAGTACCTCGAAGAGGACTATGAGTGAGGCGGGGCCGGCACGCGGCATCGTGGTGGCGCACGGCGCTCTGGCCCAGGGACTGGTGGATGCCGTGCAGCAGATCGCGGGCACCAACGAGGACATCCTTACGCCCCTGAGCAATCAAGGCCTCTCTCCGGACGTCCTGGTCGCCCGCATCCGGGATCGGCTGGGTCCGGGGCCGACGATCATCTTCACCGACCTGCCGAGCGGGAGCTGCGGCTTCGCGGCCCGGCGGCTCACCCGGGAGCTTCCAGGGGTGGCCGTTGTCTGCGGTACCAACCTCGCGGTCCTGCTGGAGTTCGTCTTCCACCGCGAGGAGCCGATCTCGGAACTCGTGGCGCGGCTCCTCGCGAAGGGTCGCGCCTCGATTTGCTGCGCACCCGCGGAGCTGGAGACGAATGCCTATCGTTCTGTTCCGGGTCGATGAGCGGCTGATTCACGGGCAGGTGGTCGTCGGCTGGGGCAACGTCCTGCACCCGGACCGCATCATCGTGGTAGACGAGGAGCTGGTGCGGTCGCCCTGGGAGCAGGAGCTCTACGGCCTCGGCCTGCCCCCCGGTCTCGCAGTCGAATTCGAGGGAGTCGCGGTGGCGCGGCGGCAGCTCGCCGAGTGGCGGCAGGGCCAGGCGCGCGTGCTCGTCCTGACGCGGGATCTGCGCACGATGCGAGAGCTGGCCGAGGGTGGGCTCATGAGGGGCGAGGAGGTGAACATTGGCGGCCTGCACTATGCGCCGGGGCGGGAGCAGGTGCTCCCCTACGTCTATCTGAACGCGGATGCGCGCAGCGAGATCGACCGATTGACCAGCGCGGGGGTGCGGGTGAGCGCTCGCGACCTGCCCGGCTCGCGCCGGATCGAGGCCGCGGAGCTCCTGCGCCAGGGGAGGTGACAACGGTGAGCGGGGTCGTCGTCGCGCTCTGGGGCGGCGTGATCGGGCTGGATGAAACGTCGTTTGCACAGCTCATGCTCTCGCGCCCGCTGCTGGCGGGCGGCCTGACCGGGCTTCTGTTCGGGCGGCCCGTGGCAGGCATGACGATCGGACTCCTGCTCGAGGCGTTCGCGCTGGTGATCTTGCCGATCGGCGCCGCTCGCTATCCCGAGGCGGGCACGGCCACGGTCGCGGCGACGGCGGCGTACGTCGAGACCGCCGGGCCGACCCTGGATCCCGGGCTCGCCCTCCTGGCGGTCGTTTTCGCCCTGGTATGGGAGTGGCTCGCGGGCGCGTCCGTGACCGGAATGCGCCGCGTCAACGAGTGGTTGACGGCGCTGCCGGCGGGGGCACCGGCCGCGCGCGCGCGCGCGCTGGAGCGCCGCCACCTCGCGGCCGTGGGGTTGGATTTCGTGCGGGCGGCAGTCGTAACCGTCACGGGCTTCGGCGTCGCGTCGGTGCTGCTGCGCGCCTTCGGCTCGCCCTGGCCGCTCGGTCCTCAGCTCACGCGCGGCCTGCTCACCGTTGCGGCCACGGCGATGCTGGGAGCCGCCCTGCCGGTGTTCGGCGGGTGGGTCGAGAGGCGGCTTCCGTTCCTGGTCGGGATCCTATGCGGGTCTCTACTCCTCCTGCTGCGGTGAAGCCGCTGGGGCGGGGCGCGCGCGCGGGCATGTTTGTTCGCTCCTTTTTCATTCAGGGATCCTGGAATTATCGGAGCCTGCTGGGTGCCGGCTTCGCGTTCGCGCTCCTGCCCGCGCTGCGCGCGCTTTACCGCGACGAGCCGGCGCAGTTTGACCGTGCGCTCGAGCGGCACCTGCAGCTCTTCAACAGCCACCCGTATCTGGCACCGATGGCGCTCGGTGCCGTCGCCAGGCTCGAGGCGGAAGGGGAGGACGCGGCGGTCGTGGAGCGCTTCAAGGCCGCCGTGCGAGGCTCGCTCGGAACGCTGGGCGATCGCCTGGTCTGGGCCGGCTGGCGCCCGGCCTGCCTGCTCTTCGCCATGACCATGATCCTCGCGGGTGGGCGCTGGTGGCTCGGCATCGCCGGGTTCCTCCTTCTCTACAACGCCGGGCATCTCGCACTGCGCGTGTGGGCGTACCGGCTGGGACTGCGCGAGGGACGCCACGTAGGGGAGCGCCTGCGCCGCTCCCGCATCGTGCGGGCCCAGGGCGGCCTCGCGGCGGCGGGCGCGTTTCTGCTGGGCTGCGTGATGCCTCTCGCCGCGACCGGAGCGATCGTGCAAACCCGGCTGCCGCTCGCCTGGGCGGGGCTGGCGCTCGCTGCCGGATTTCTCGGCGCGAGTCGAGGTCTGGCCACGCGCACGACCGTGATCCTGGCGCTGGCCGGCGTCGCCCTGCTCGGACTCGGCCTGGGGATCGCGTCATGACGGACTCGATGAGATCCGCATCCGTGAGCCCGCAACGAACGGTCATCATACGCAACAAGTATGGTCTCCACGCCCGGCCCGCGGCCGAGTTCATCAGGGTGGCCAATCAGTTCCAGTCGGACATCTTCGTCCGGAAAGGCGAGCTCGAGGTGAACGGCAAGAGCATTATGGGGGTCATGATGCTGGCGGCGGAGAAGGGAAGCCGCATAACCATCCGCGCCTCCGGCGACGACGCCGCGGCCGCCGTCGAGGAGCTGTCTGCGCTCATCGAGGGCGGCTTCGGCGAGGAGTAGCGCGGTGCGTCTCGTGCGCGATGGGACTCCGGCCTCGCCGGGCATCGTGATCGGCCCCGCCTACGTCCTGCGCTGGGAGATCCCGCGTGTGCCCCACGGCAACGTGCCGGCGAAGGAGGTCGAACGCGAGATCGAGCGCTTTCACCAGGCGCGCGAGTGGGCGAAGCGCAGAATCCGCGAGATCCAGCGACAGACCGCGCAGCGCCTCGGCTCCGTCGAGGCCAAGATCTTCGATCCGCAGATCCTGATGCTCGATGATGTGGATCTCATCGACGGCACGGTCGCCTACATCCGCGAGAATCACCTCTCCGCCGCCCGGGGCTTCGAGCTGCGCATGCTCGAATTCGAGTCGGAGTGGCGGCGCGCGGGCCACCCCATGGTCATGGACCGCCTCAACGACCTGATGGATGTCGAGCTCCGGGTCGTGCGCAGACTCCTGGGGTTGCCGGATCCCGACCTGGACCTGCGCGGCAACGGCGAAAAGGTCATCCTGGTCGCGCGCGATCTCACCCCCACGCTGACCGTGCAGCTCGATCGCCGCGCGGTGCTCGGCATCGCGACGGACGCGGGCACGCGCACGTCCCACTCCGCCATCCTCGCGCGCGCGCTCAACCTGCCGGCCGTCGTCAGCCTCGGAGACTTCTCCGAGCAGGTGCGCACCGGCGAGCTCATGATCCTGGACGGCCGCACGGGCAGGGTCATTGCCGGCCCGGCGGAGCAGGAACAGGCCGTCTACCGCGAGCGAGACGTGAAGGTGCGGGAGTGGGAACAGGAGCTCCTCCTGCTCGCGCACCTGGATTCGGTCACACCGGACCGCCAGCCGGTCACCTTGCGCGCGAACATCGATTTGCCGACGGAAGCGGACAGCGCGCGGGTTCATGGCGCTCAGGGGATCGGGCTCTTCCGCACGGAGTTCCTGGTCGTCGGCCGGAGCTCGATGCCGGAAGAGGAAGAGCAGTACCGCGCGTATCGGCAGGTCGCCGAGGTATTTCCGCATCACGCCGTTTTCATCCGCACGTTCGATCTCGGCGGCGATAAGTTTCCGCTGTTTCTGCACATGCCGCCGGAGGAGAACCCGTTCCTGGGCTGGCGCGCGATCCGCGTGTCCCTGGACCTCACGGACCTGTTCCGCACGCAGCTCCGGGCGGTACTGCGAGCGTCGGCCCACGGCGACGTTCGCATCATGCTCCCGCTCATCAACGAGGTGGACGAGGTGCGCCGCACGCGCAAGCTGCTCGAGGAGGAAGAGGAACGGCTGCGGGCGCAGGGGATCGCTTTCAATCCAGGTTACAAGCTGGGCGTCATGATCGAGACGCCGGCCGCGGTGCTGATCGCGCCGGAGCTCGCGAAGTATGCCGACTTCTTCTCGCTCGGGACCAACGACCTGGTGCAGTACACTCTCGCGGTCGACCGCGGCAATGCGCGGCTCGCCCGCCTCTACACTCCCTTCCACCCCTCCGTCGTCCAGCTCCTGCACCAGACCGCGGAAGCGGGCCGCGCCGCCGGCATCGAGGTGAGTGTGTGCGGTGAGCTGGCGGCGAACCCGCTGGGCGTGTTCCTGCTGCTGGGCCTGGGCATCACGGCGCTGAGCGTAGGTCCGGCCTCGCTCACGGAAGTGAAAAAGATCATCCGCAGCGTGCCGGCCACGGACGCGCGCGAGGCGGTGGCCGAGGCGCTTCAAGCTTCTACGCCGGCCGAGGTGACCGCGATGCTGGCGCGCGGCATCTCGCGCTGGCTCGATCTGTCGCTGTTTTCGGGGCGCTGGAACTTGTCGCCCGTCGATTGACCGGCTAAGTTGCCGCCCCGGAGTTCCCGGCCGAGGAGTCGCGGTTGAGTCGCCACCTCTTCACTTCCGAGTCGGTCACGGAAGGACATCCCGACAAGATCGCCGACCAGATCAGTGATGCGATCTTGGATGCCGTGCTGGAGCAGGATCCGGGGGGCCGCGTCGCGTGCGAGGTCCTGGTCACGACCGGGTTGGCGATCATCGCCGGTGAAATCACGACGCGAGCCGATGTGGACTACCGGGCCGTGGCGCGGGGCACGATCCGCTCGATCGGGTATACGGATTCCGCGTACGGCATCGACGGCGACACGTGCGGGCTCTTGCTCACCCTCGACCAGCAGTCGCCGGATATCGCGCGCGGCGTCGACCCGGGCGGCGCGGGGGATCAGGGCATGATGTTCGGCTATGCCGTGGACGAGACCCCCGAGTTGATGCCGGCGCCGATCCTGCTGGCGCACCGCCTGACCGAACGCCTGGCCACGCTGCGCCGCGCGGGTGAGCCCGGCTGGCTGCGGCCGGATGGCAAGGCGCAGGTCACGCTCGCATACGAGGGCGACCGCCCGGTGCGCGTGCATACGGTGGTGGTCAGCACGCAGCACGACCCGCGGGTCGGGCTCGAGGAGCTGCGCGAGACCGTGATCGAGCAGGTGATCGTGCCGGTCATGCCCGAAGAGCTCTTTGACCGCCGATCCTGCATCTTCCACGTCAATCCGACCGGCCGCTTCGTGGTCGGCGGGCCGCACGGCGATGCCGGCCTCACGGGGCGGAAGATCATCGTGGACACCTACGGCGGCGCGGCACGGCACGGCGGGGGCGCCTTCAGCGGCAAGGACGCTTCCAAGGTGGATCGGTCGGGCGCCTACGCGGCCCGCTGGGCGGCGAAGAACGTGGTCGCGGCCGGGCTGGCGCGCCGGTGCGAGATCCAGCTGGCCTACGCCATCGGCGTGGCCGAGCCGGTGGCGGTGTACGTGGATTCGTTCGGCACCGGCCGCATTCCGGATGAGAGCATCGCGTCCGCGGTGCGGGAGGTTTTCGACTTCCGCCCGCGCGCCATCGTGGAAGCCCTGGGACTGCGGACCCCGGTGTTCCTGCCCACGGCGCGCTACGGCCACTTCGGGCGGGAGCCGTATACGGAACGAGCGGGCGGTCGCGAGCGCACGTTCTTTTCCTGGGAGTCGAGGGAGCGCGCCCGGGACCTGAGACAGGTGGCACGCGTCTGAGCAGACAGGAGTGAGGATGGCGATCCAGATGGGAGCGTCGTACGACATCCGCGACCCCGCGCCCGCGGACAAGGGGCGCCTGCGCACCGAGTGGGCGGAGCGGCAGATGCCGGTGCTGCGGCAGATCCGCGAGCGTTTCGCGCGCGAGCGCCCGCTGGCGGGGCGGCGCATCGCGGCGTGTCTCCATGTCACGACGGAAACCGCGAACCTGGCCCTCACACTCAAGGCTGGCGGAGCCGACGTCGCCCTGTGCGCCTCCAATCCGCTGTCCACGCAGGACGATGTGGCGGCCTTCCTCGTGCGCGAGCAGGGCATTGCCGTCTTCGCCATCAAAGGCGAGGACCACGACACGTACTACGAGCACATCCGTGCGGCGCTCGCCCGCCAGCCGGAGATCACCATGGATGACGGCGCCGACCTGGTGGGCGCGCTCCACATGATCGCGCTGAACCGCCTGGACGATCTGGCCGGACCCGTGCGCCGCTGGGCCGCCGGCCTGAGCGCGGACGACCGCCAGAAGCTCGTGCGGGGCGTGATCGGCTCGACCGAGGAAACGACCACGGGCGTGATCCGCCTGAAGGCGATGGCGCGCGACGACGTGCTGCAGTTCCCCGTGATCGCCGTGAACGACTCCTACACCAAGCACCTGTTCGACAATCGCTACGGCACCGGGCAGAGCACGGTCGACGGCATCCTGCGCGCGACCAACGTGCTGCTGGCGGGATCCGTGGTCGTGGTAGCGGGGTACGGATGGTGCGGCCGCGGCGTCGCCAATCGCATGCGCGGAGCCGGCGCCAGCGTCATCGTGACCGAGGTGGATTCGATCAAGGCATTGGAAGCCGCCATGGACGGGTTCCGCGTCATGTCCATGGACCGTGCCGCCGCCGAGGGCGACATCTTCGTGACCCTGACCGGCGACATCCACGTGATCCGGGAAGAGCATTTCCGACGCATGAAGGATGGCGCGATCGTGGCGAACTCCGGGCATTTCAATGTCGAGCTGGATCTGGGCGCGCTCGCGCGCGTGGCGGACGGGGAAGCCCGCACGATCCGAGAGTTCGTTCAGGAATTCCGCGTCGGCGGCAAGCGCATCTTCGTCCTGGCGGAGGGGCGGCTGATCAACCTGGCGGCGGCGGAGGGGCACCCGGCCGCGGTGATGGACATGAGCTTCGCGAACCAGGCGCTGGCCGCGGAGTATCTGACCCGGCACGCGCAGGACCTCGCGCGCCAGGTGCACCGGGTCCCGGAGTCGGTGGATCGCGAGATCGCACGCCTGAAGCTGACCGCCATGGGCATCGAGACCGACCGCCTGACCACCGAGCAAGAGCGGTATCTCACCTCCTGGGAAATGGGAACGTGACGAAGCACCCCCCGCAGCAGGGAGCCGCCAATGATTGAAGTCAAGGTCCAGAGCCTCGGCCTCGATCGGACGTCGAACACGCCCGTCGTCATTCTTCAGGAAAAGACGGGCACGCGCGTGTTGCCGATCTGGATCGGACCGGGCGAGGCGAGCGCGATCGCGATGGAGCTGGCCGGAATGAAGTTCTCGCGGCCGCTGACCCACGACCTCTTCGCCTCGGTGATCATGGGTCTGGGCGGCGAGCTGCAGCGGGTGATGATCACGAAGGTGGTCGAGAACACCTATTACGCGGAGCTGATCATCCAGCGGGGCGCAGAGCTGATCAGCGTGGATGCGCGGCCGTCGGATTCGATCGCGATCGCGCTCCGCCTGCGCGCGACCATCTTCACCACGGACGAGCTGCTCGAGAATACGGCCATCGAGATCGCCGAGTCCACCGACCTGACCGAGACCGAGGCGGGCGGCGAGGGCGAGGGTGGCGAGGCCGCGGAGCAGGAGTCCCAGGGCGGCCTGCGTGCCGAGGCGTTGCAGGAGTACCTCCGCCGGCTGCACCCCGAGGATTTCGGGCGATTCAGCCCGTGACCGCGGCCGGCCTCCTGGCCCGCAGGAGCCTGTCCGCGCTCGCGGGCGGGCTCCTCTGTTTTGCGACGCTGGCGGCCCAGACGCCGCTGGCCGCGCCCGAGACGTCGGCGGCCCAGCCGTCGCTGTTGCGTGGCCGGCTCCTCGATGGCGCGGGCCGCGGCATCGCCGGGGTCCCGGTCGTCCTGCACCGCGTCGACTCCGCGGGAGGCGCCGAGGTGACGCGTGCGACCAGCGCGAGTGACGGTGGCTTCACGCTTCCGCTCCCCAGCGAGCGCGGGGGCGAGCGCGGGAGCGAGCGCGGGGGCGAGCGCGGGGGCGAGCGCGGGGGCGCCATCTACTTTGCCGCCGCACGCTACGCCGGCGTGCTGTACGTTGGGGAGCCGTTCCGTGGGGCCGCGCCGGCCGGCGCATATCTCCTCGTGGTGGGCGGCGGCACCCAGGCGCCTGTGCCGAGGCGCGTGGCTCCCACGGCCATCGCGCTGGCGGCCGGACTACTCACGTTGACCGGTGCGGGGTGGGCGTGGCGGCGTGGCCGTGCGCGGCGCCATCGGCGGGAGCTGCTCGTCGAGCTGGCGGCGCTGGAGGAGCGGTTCGCCGACCCGGCGGGCGCGCTGGCCCCGGCGGAACGGGTGGCGTATGATCAGCGGAGGAGTGCACTTCGGGAGCGATTGAGCCGTCTGCCATGCCGCTGATCAGCGTCCCGGCCATCATCCTGCAGAGCTTCGCCTACAGCGATACCAGCAAGATCCTCCGGCTGCTCACGCGCACGCACGGAGTGCGCTCGGCCATCGCGAAAGGCGCCCTGCGGCCGCGCAGCCGCTTCGGCGGCGTGCTCGAGCCGTTCACGGAGGGCGTGGCCACCTTCTACCTCAAAGAAGGGCGCGAGCTGCAGACGCTGAGCGGATTCGAGCTCGGGCGCAGCCGGCAGCGTCTCGGGCGCGATCTGCTGCGCTTCGGCAGCGCTTCGCTGCTGGCTGAGCTCGTCCTGCGTACGGCCAGTGAAGAGCCCGAGCCTGAGCTCTTCGAGCGCGTGCGCGCAGCGCTCGATCAGCTCGAGGACGCGCCGCCGCAGGTGCTGGAGGGCGTGGCCCTCGCCGCCTGCTGGTCGCTCCTCGGGCACCTCGGCTTCGCGCCCGCGCTGGACGCCTGCATCGCCTGTGCGCGCCCGCTCGCCGATGACGACGACGGCGTCTTCGATTTCGCGGCGGGCGGCGTTCGCTGTCCCGCCTGTGCCGCGGGTGCACCCGGCCGCGCGCTCCCCGCACACGCGCGCCGGACGCTTGCGCGGCTGTGCCTGGGCGAAATCGTGCCCCTGGAACGCCACGGTGCGCACTGGCAGCTCCTGGGCCGTTTCGTCGCCCACCACGTTGCCGACCAGGCC
>JACQPS010000067.1 GCA_016207445.1 Gemmatimonadota bacterium
GACGGCCGGATCGGCCGCCTCGACGGGGTGGTGCTCTTCGCCGGCATCGTGGTCTACACGGCTTTCTCGATCGCGCAGAGCCGAAAGGCCAGCGCAGCGGTGAGGGCCGAGTACCGGGAGGCGTACGGCGCGCAACGGCCACGCGGCCTCGGGCTGCTCCTGAATCTCGGTCTCGTGCTGGGCGGGCTCGCCCTGCTGCTCGTGGGCGCGCACTGGCTGGTCGACAGCGCCGTTGCCGCCGCGCGACGAATCGGCGTGAGCGAGCTCATCGTGGGTCTCACTATCGTGGCGGCCGGGACCTCTCTGCCGGAGGTCGCCGCCTCGCTGGTTGCGGCCGTACGGGGCGAGCGCGACATCGCGGCCGGCAACGTGATCGGCAGCAACATCTTCAACATCCTCTCCATCCTCGGGATCTCGGCCGTGGTTGCAGACGGCGGGCTGCCGATCGATCCCGCCCTGCTCCGCTTCGATGTACCCGTCATGATCGCGGTCGCGATCGCAACGCTGCCGATCTGCTTCACCGGCTACAGGATCTCGCGCTGGGAGGGACTCCTGTTCCTCGGCTACTATCTGGCCTACACGCTGTACCTGATCCTGAAGGCCGCGGAGCACGACGCGCTGTATGCGTACAGCGCGGTCATGCTGTTCTTCGTTGTCCCGTTGACGGCGGCCACGATCGCCGTGCTCGTCTTCCGAGCGCTCAAAGCACGCTACGCGCCTTGAATGATCCGGACCGACCGATCTTGTGCCAGCTCCCGGAAACCCGTACAAGATCCCTCGGCTCCGGGGCCTTCGGCCCCTCCGCTCGGGATGACATCCGCCATGAGACTTCTCGTCCTCGGCGGCACGCGCTTCGTCGGCCGGCACGTGGTCGAGGCCGCGCTCGCCCGTGGACACACCCTCACGATCTTCAGCCGGGGTCAGACCCATCCGGAGCTCTTCGCGCAGGTAGAGAAGCTGCGCGGCGACCGCGCCGGCGATCTCTCGGCACTCCGGGATCGGTCGTGGGACGCCGTCGTCGACACCTCGGGGTACGTGCCGCGCCACGTCCGGGCCACCGCCTGCCTGCTGACCGATGCCACGGACCACTACACCTTCATCTCCAGCATCATCGCCTACGCCGACCTGAACAAGCCCGGGCTCAGCGAAGCGGACGCGCTCGCGCACGCCAAGGATCCAGAGGCAGAGGAGATCACGCCCGAGGCTTACGGCGGCCTCAAGGCGGCGAGCGAGCAGGCGGCGGCCGCGTGCCTGCCGGGCCGGCTGCTCGCGATCCGCCCCACGATCATCGTCGGCCCGCACGACTACTCGGACCGCTTCACCTACTGGTGCCGCCGCATCGCCGAAGGTGGCGAAGTGCTCGCCCCGGGTGGCCCCGAGCGGCCCGTGCAGCTCATCGACGCCCGCGACATGGCGGGGTGGATCATCGCGTTGGCGGAAGAGCGGCGTACCGGCGCGTTCAACGCCGTGGGGCCGGAGCACCCGCTCATGTTTGGCGAGCTGCTCGAGGAGTGCCGGCGCGTGAGCCGGAGCGACGCGCGCTTCACCTGGGTGAGCGACGACCTGCTCGCTGCTTCCGGGGTGACCTTCGACAACCGGCAGGTCCCATTCTGGATCCCGCCCGGCGAGGCCGATGGCTTCTACCGGGTCGACAATCGCAAAGCTGTGGGTGCGGGGCTACGCTTCCGTCCGCTGGCCGACACGGTCCGCGACACGCTCGAGTGGGATGCGACGAGGGGCGAGCCGGCGCTCCGGGCCGGTCTGCCGCCCGAGCGTGAAGACGCGCTGCTGCGGGATTGGCACACGCGCGCGGCGTCCGGCGAGTCGTGAACCATCGCGCAGGAGGGGCACGCTCACGACCGGCAAAGGCGGCAAGGGCGGCAAGGTGAAGACCCGCGAGCAAGCGATCGCGATCGGGCTGTCGAAAGCACGCAAGAAGGGCGCGAAGGTCCCGCCGAAGCCCGGCAGCCGGAAGCGCGGCTAGAAATCCAGCCAGTAACTCGCCTTGATCAGCAGCACGTTGGTCGACTCGGCCTCGAACAGATCCTCCAGGTCGCGTCCCAGATCGAAGCTGCCGTGGTCGCGCGCGCGCGTGCGTCCCTGGCTCCACACCAGGAAGAGCGTCGATCCGGGCCGGTACTCCCAGCGCAGCACCAGGTTCGAGCGGAACTGCTTGAAGTTGAACGCCGGGTTGTCGAAGCCGTAGCTGGCGCCGTCGCGGCTCACATTGTAGCGGTTCGCCGCCGCGTCGTAGCTCAGCTCCGAAGGCGCGTAGGTGTGGAAGCGCTGCTCGAACCGCTGCGCGCGCGGGTCTTCCACCTCCCGGAAATCAGCGTAGCGTCCCGCGCTGATGAACGGCTGCGCGTAGAGCTGGAGCGAGAGCGTGGGCGAGAAGGTGTAGCTCGCGCGCGCGCTGAGCGACGCCGTCGTCTGCCGCAGTCCGCCGAAGATGTAGTGCGTCTCCCCGCCCGCACTGCGCTGCCCGATATACTGCCACGGATCGCGCCTCGAGGACAGGCTGGGCTCGAGCGAGATCTCCGCGCCGTCCGCGAGCCGGAGCTCGAGCTCGGGGCCGAAGCGGAGCGAGCGGCCGCCGGTCTCGTCCTCGAACGAGGCGCTGCCCTCGAGCTCGAGCCTGACGGGCTTGCGGCTGTCGCTGTAGACGCCCAGGAACATCTCGGTCCGCGCGGGCACGACCAGCGCCGGTCCGCCGCGCAGCGCCTCCGGCACGAGCCGATCGAACTCGCGGTTGATGCCGCCCCAGCCGCCCCAGAAGTTCACCAGCTCCCAGCTCCCGTTGATGTTGCCGCCGACGGAAACGTGCTCGCCGCCGTAACTCCAGGCGTTCCACTGGTTCGTGAACAGGTTCCACCGGCGGAAGAGCTTCCCGGGCTGGAACTGATCGTAGCCGAGGAACGTGTATTGGGACGTAAAGTCCGCCTCGCGCAGAAAACCGAGGTCGTTCACCTCGAAGCCGGGCGAGACCGTGTGGGTGCCGAAGCCCCAGCGCCAGTGTCCGCCGGCCATCTTCGAGAACCTGAGGTCGGCTGCGAGGCCGGCGAGCGACGTACGGGCCGGCTCGTAGCGCAGGTGCTCCGCATCGGGGCGCTGGAAGTAATGGGTCGACGAGCGCTGAACCCGTTGGATCGCCACCGTATCGCCCTCGATGGTGCTGCCGAGCATGTAGCCCCTGACCTCGTAATTGCCACGGCCGA
>JACQPS010000063.1 GCA_016207445.1 Gemmatimonadota bacterium
CGGCGATGCGCTGGCGGCGCTGGGGCGCGCCCCGTTCGGCGTGGACGCAGCCTTGCCGCTGGCCGGTCGCGCCGGATAGCTTCGATCGTCATGCCTTCGTTCAGCAGCCTGCCGGGCTTCCGTGATTTTTATCCCGAAGACCTCGCGATCCGCTCGCACATCATGGCGGCGTGGCGCGAGGCGGCGCGACGCTATGGCTTCGAGGAGTACGATGGACCTCCGCTCGAGCCGCTCGAGCTGTACGTGGAGAAGAGCGGCGAAGAGATCGTGCGCCAGCTGTACAGCTTCGAGGACAAGGGCGGCCGCGCCGTCGCCTTGCGGCCGGAGATGACCCCGACGCTCGCGCGCATGGTGGGCGCGCGCGCCCGCGCCCTGCGCAAGCCGATCCGCTGGTTCTCGCTGCCGCAGCTCTTCCGCTACGAGCGCGCGCAGCGCGGCCGGCTGCGCGAGCATTTCCAGTGGAACGTGGACGTGATCGGGGAGGAGGGCGAGGAGGCGGACGCCGAAGTGCTGGCGGTCGCGCTCGAGGCGCTGCGGCTGGTCGGCCTCGGGCCCGCCGACGTCGTGGCCCGCGTGAGCGATCGCCGACTGCTCGAGCGCCTGCTGCTGCACGCGGGTGTGCCCGCCGACCAGCTGCCGGTCACGTACGCCGTGATCGACAAGCTGGACCGCGCAGCGGAGGGGAAGCTGCGTGAGCGCCTGCAGGCCGAGGCCGGTCTCGATCGCGCCGCCGTGCAGGAGGTGTTCGGCATCTTCGAGCACGGCACGCTCGCGGACCTGGGTGGCGCGTACGCGGGCGTGCGCGGCGTGGACGCGGAGGTGGATCGGCTGACGCGCTATTTCCGCAACCTGGAGGAGCTCGGCTTCGCGGAGTTCGTGACCTTCGACCCGCGTATCGTGCGCGGGCTCGCCTACTACACGGGCACCGTCTTCGAGATCTTCGATCGCGGCGGGAAGCTGCGCGCGCTCTGCGGCGGCGGCCGCTACGACAACCTGCTGGGCGCTCTCGGCGGCGTGGAGCTTCCCGCGCTCGGGTTCGGCATGGGCGACGTCGTGCTCGCCGAGCTGCTCGCCGAGCGCACGCTCCTGCCCGTGGCCGCGACGCGCATCGACTACTACCTGGTCGCGATCACGGAGGCGGAGCGAGGCCTGCTGCGGCGGGTCGCGCAGGCGCTGCGTGCGCGGGGGCACTCGGTCGTATACGGTCTCCGGCCCGCGGGCGTCGGCTGGCAATTCAAGGATGCGGACGCGCGCGGCGCCGCGCACGTCATGGTGTTCGGGCCCGAGGAGCTGGTGCAGGGCGTCGTGGTCGTTCGGGCGATGGCCTCGGGGAAAGAGGAGCGGGTGCCGCTTCAGGGGCTGCTGGAGTGAGGCAGGTCGCGCCGCGCGACTGCGACGTGAACTGCGGGCGCGGGCGAGGGCGCGCGCGATGGCGCGGGCACTGCGGGTGGAGAAGCGGGCGCGGTCTGGTGCCGCCGTGGTGAGGAACGAGAGCCATCCTGACCCCCATGCCGCGGCGCGCCGTCGGATCCTGCGCCGAGCGACTCTCTACACCTACGGCTTTCTCGGGGCGGCGCTGGCGCTGGCGCTGGCCGGCGGCGCGCTCCTGGCCTGGCTGTTGCGCCCCGCCGGCGTCGCGTTCGTCACGGCATGGCTCGGCGTCACCGGGCTCATCCTGCTCGTGCCCGTGCTGGCGGCCATCGTGCGGCTGTGGCGGTGGCGCCGGCAGCGCTCTCCGAGCACGGGCTCCGGCGCGGACGGGGAATAGAGGAGACGTCGTCATGGCGGAGGAGCAGGCACTCACGAAGCGCTCGCAGGACTTCAGCGCGTGGTACAACGAGGTGGTGCTGCGCGCGGAGCTCGCCGACTACTCGCCCGTGCGCGGGAGCATGGTCATTCGTCCCTACGGCTACGGCATCTGGGAGAACATGCAGCGGGCGCTGGACGAGATGTTCAAGGCGACCGGGCACCAGAACGCGTACTTCCCGCTCCTCATCCCGCAGAGCTTCATCGCGCGCGAGGCCGAGCACGTCGAGGGCTTCGCCAAGGAGATGGCGATCGTCACGCACACGCGCCTGAAGGCGGGGCCGGGCGGCGGACTCGAGCCGGACCCCGACTCGAAGCTGGAGGAGCCGTTGATCGTGCGGCCCACGTCGGAGACGATCATCTACGCCATGTTCGCGAAGTGGGTGCAGAGCTATCGCGACCTGCCGTTGCTCATCAACCAGTGGGCGAACGTGGTGCGCTGGGAGATGCGCACCCGGCTCTTCCTGCGCACCGCCGAGTTCCTCTGGCAGGAGGGTCACACGGCGCACGCGAGCGAGGTGGAGGCGGAGGAGGAGGCGCGGCGCATGCTCGGCGTCTACCGCCAGTTCATGGACCAGTGGATGGCGATGCCGCCGCTCACCGGCCTCAAATCCGAGTCGGAAAAATTCCCGGGCGCCGTGCGCACCTATGCGGTGGAAGCGCTGATGCAGGACAACCGGGGGCTGCAATCGGGCACGACCCACATGCTGGGCCAGAACTTCTCGCGCCAGTTCGACCTGAAATTCCAGAGCGAGAGCGGGGTAGAAGAATACGCCTGGAACACCTCCTGGGGGGTATCGACCCGGCTGGTCGGCGGGCTCGTCATGACGCACGGGGACGACGCCGGCATCGTGCTGCCGCCGAACCTCGCCCCCATCCAGGTGGTGATCGTGCCGATCTACCGGGGCGACGACGAGCGGGCGGGCGTGCTCGAGAAGGCGCACTGGGCGGCCAACGTGCTGCGCGCGGAACAGGTGCGTGTGCACGTGGACGACCGGCCGACGGCCACGCCCGGCGCCAAGTACTACGACTGGGAGCGCAAGGGCGTGCCGCTGCGCGTCGAGATCGGGCCGAGAGACGTGGCGAAGCAGCAGCTCATGGTCGTGCTGCGCACCGAGGCGGCCGGCCTGTCCCGCAAGGAGGCGATGGGCGAGGCGGTCGCGGTCATGACGATCCCGAAGCGCCTGGGCGAGTATCAGCGGGCGCTGTTCCAGGCCGCGCTGCGGCGGCGCGAGCAGAACTCGCACCGCGGCGTGACCGATTACGGCGCGTTCCGCGAGATCATCGAGGGAGCAGGCGGCTTCGTGTACGCGGGCTGGTGCGGCGGCCGCGACTGCGAGGAGAAGGTGAAGGCCGACACGAAGGCGACGATCCGGCTTCTCCCGCTCCAGGAGTTCCGCAGCTCGCCGGCGCCCACGCGCTGCCTGGTGTGCGGCGGCCAGGCGCAGGGGGAAGCGGTCTGGGCGCGGGCGTACTAGTCGGGCTCGGGCTCGGGGCTCGGGCTCAGAAAAGGTGCGCGGCGCCCCGATTGTCATCCCGAGCGAAGCGAGCGCAGCGAGCGAAGCCGAGGGATCTCGCGTGAACTTCCGCGACGTTTGACTGGATAGCAGTTTGGCCAAAGAGTTTCACACCCGCGACGGCAAGCTCTACTGCGAGGATGTGGCCGCCGAGGCGCTGGTGGCGGCGCACGGCACTCCTCTTTACGTCTACAGCCGTGCGGCGATCCTCGAGCGCTACCGCGAGTTCGACGGCGCGTTCGCGCCGCTCGACCGGCTGATCGCGTACTCCGTCAAGGCGAACGGGAATCTCTCGCTGTTGCGCCTGCTCGCGCGTGGAGGCGCGGGCGCCGACATCGTGAGCGGCGGCGAGTTGCACCGCGCGTGCCTGGCCGGCGTGCCCCCGGAGCGCATCGTGTTCAGCGGCGTCGGGAAAACCGTCGCGGAGCTGGCGGCCGCGCTCGAGGCGGGCATCTACGGCTTCAACGTGGAGAGCGAAGGGGAGCTGCGAGCCCTGGCGGAGCTGGGCGCCGCGCTGGGCAAGCCGGCACCGGTGGCGCTGCGCATCAACCCGGACATCGAGTCCCCCACCCCGCATCACTACACCCGTACCGGTCACCTGACCACGAAGTTCGGCATTCCCAGCGAGGATGCCCTGCGCTTGTACGAGCTGGCGGCATCCACGCCGGGGCTGCGCGTGCGCGGCATCGATGTGCACATCGGCAGCCAGATCCTGGAGGTGGAACCGTACCGGCAGGCGCTGCTGCATGTGCTCGTCCTGGTCGACGAGTTGCGCGCACGCGGCATCGCGCTCGAGTACCTGGACCTGGGCGGCGGCTTCGGGGTCTCCTACGACGACGGCGGCGCCGCGCCCGTGGCCGCGGATTTCGCCGAGGCGCTCGTGCCGCACCTGGCCGTGAGCGGCCTCAAGCTCGTGCTCGAGCCGGGCCGCTACCTCGTGGCCAGCGCGGGGCTGCTGCTCACGCGCGTGCTCTACGTCAAGGAGATGGGCGGGAAGCGCTTCGTCATCACCGACGCCGGCATGAACGACCTGCTGCGCCCGAGCCACTACGCGGGCTACCATCACGTCGAGCCGGTCCAGCGGCACGGCGGCCGGCCGGTCGTGCGCTCCGACGTGGTCGGGCCCATCTGCGAGACCGGCGATTTCCTGGCGCTGGACCGCGCGCTCGAGGCAGCGCGCGAGGGCGAGCTTCTGGCCATCCGCACCGTGGGCGCGTACGGCTTCTCCATGGCCTCGACGTACAATGCGCGGCCGAGGCCGGCGGAAGTGCTGGTCGAGGGGGGGTCGGTCCGCTTGATCCGCCGTCGCGAAACCTATGACGATCTCATCCGGGGAGAGGCCGAGCTGCTGGATTGAGGGGCTCGGGCTCGGGCTCCGGCTCCGGCTCGGAATCCGACCGTGAGCCAGACCCCGAGCCCGAGCCCGACAACAACATGCATGACCGCATCCTCATCCTAGACTACGGCTCTCAGTACACGCAGCTGATCGCGCGGCGCATCCGCGAGGAGCGCGTGTAC